>CAZRGJ010000546.1:0-2480 GCA_964599445.1 uncultured Planctomycetaceae bacterium
TCCTTGGCATCTGCCTGGGGCTTCAGTGTGCGGTGGCGGAATTCGCGCGGAACGTCTGCGGCATCGAAGGTGCGGCAAGTCTCGAGTGGATGGAAGCCGGACAGGAAGACCTGAGCAAAGCGGTCGTCGTCCAGCTGGACCAGAAACGTCAGATCGTGACGTCTGGCGGAGTCCGCCGCATCGGTTCCTATGCGTGTTGGTTGCATGAAGGGACGAAATCCCGTGCCGCTTATGGTCAGGAAATGATCCGCGAACGCCACAGCCACTGGTACGAGGTGAATCCGAAATTCGTCGATCAGCTCACGGCCGCCGGCATGGTGATCGCCGGAAACAATCCGGACAGCAATCTGGTGGAAGTGATCGAACTGACCGACCATCCGTGGTTCGTCGCGACGCAGGCGCATCCGGAATTCGCGAGCCGACCGGTCGAAGCGCAGCCTCTTTTCCGCGACTTCGTTGCCGCCGCCAAGGCGAAGAACTGAGGCAGAAGACCGAAAAAAGACCGGAAGTGCCCCTGACGCGAAACTGATGGAAAACACGGAAACGCACAAAACGGATTTTTGAACATTCAGCTCATTTTCAGAGATCCGCGTGCTGTTCCGTGCTTTTCGTGTTGAAATTTCAGGGATGCGGAACTTCTGTTTTGCTTCACCGGAGCGTTTTTTGAACATTTTCAGCGAGAGTCCCGTGCCATGCGAGACCCTCGCAATTTTATCTTTTCCATTACACAGAGACGCATTTTTCAACGAAGGGGAACCGAAATTCATGAGAATTTCCACCAAAGGACGCTACGGCCTGCGTATTCTGCTTGATTTGGCACTTTATCCTCAAACAGACCGTCCGCGGCTTTTGCGCGACATTGCGGAATCTCAGGAAATTTCCGAAAAATACCTCAGCCGTCTGATCATCGACCTTCGGGAAGCAGATCTTGTCCGCTCGGTCCGCGGTGCGCATGGAGGCTACCGGCTTGCACGGGATCCCTCGCAGATCACGCTTCTAGACATCATTGAAGTCATGGAGGGTCCGATCGGCATCGTGGAGTGCATCGCTAATCCGGATCAGTGCGGCCGTCGGGAAAACTGCGCGGTCTGCGAGATCTGGCAGTCCGTCAATTCCTCCATACGGAACACTTTGGCCCAGGTCTCGCTCCAAAACATCATCGAACGTCAAAAAGAGCTCGACCTGAACGGGCAGTGCTGGAATTACTGTATTTAGTTGGCTGGAAGCTAAAAAGGAAAGAGGTCATGCAGAGCGCGATCGTTCGTTTTTTGCAGTACCTGGTCGTGGAGAGGAACGCTTCAGAGCTAACGGTGAAGAGCTACCGCGAGGACCTGACGGCCCTTTTGGAGTACCTTCTGCAGGTGCGCCGGCGTATTCCTCCTCCGGATTCCGTTTCGATGCCGGAATTGCGCGCCTACGTCTCTGCGCTGCACGAAGCCCAGTACGCTCCGTCCACGATCGCCCGAAGACTGGCGTCTCTACGGAGTTTCTATCGATTCTGCCAGCGCGAAGAGCTGGTGCAGGTGAATCTCGCAAAAGCACTTCGGAATCCGCGTTCCGTCCGCAATCTGCCGCATTTTCTCACGACCGACGACATGGAGCGCCTTCTCAGTGCTCCGTCTCCGGACGAACCGGCCGGGATCCGCGATCGGGCGATCCTTGAGGTCACGTATTCCGGCGGTCTGCGAGTCAGCGAGTTGGTGGGGCTGAATGACTCGGACGTCGATTTCTCGGAAGGCGTCCTGGTCATTCGCGGAAAGGGGCGCAAGGAGAGACTGGCACTTCTGGGATCCTACGCCGCCGCCGCGCTGAAGGAGTGGCTCCGGATCAGGATCCTGGCACGCGAAGTGGAGGATGAGCCGGAATGGCCGATCTTCACGAATCGGTACGGAACGCGGCTGACGACGCGCAGTGTGGGCCGAATGCTGGAAAAGTACCTCAAGATCACGGGGCTGGACCGCCGAACGTCGCCGCACACGCTGCGCCACAGTTTCGCGACGCACCTTCTGGACCGCGGGGCGGACATTCGCAGTGTGCAGGAACTTCTGGGACACAAAAGCCTCGAAACGACGCAGATCTACACGCACCTGACGACGTCGGCACTGCTGGACGTCTACGAGAAGGCGCATCCGCGTGCAAGAAAAGAGAAATTCCGTCCCGAGTAAAAAATTCGGAAAATTTCCAAAAAAATAAAGAAATTCCCGCCTCCCCCCCTTTTCAAAATCCGGATTTCTGCTATACTTTGGACATCATTAAGAGACGGAGAGGTGGCTGAGTGGCCGAAAGCGACGGTTTGCTAAACCGTTGAAGGGTTTGACCCCTTCCGCAGGTTCGAATCCTGTCTTCTCCGCTAAAGGAAGTCCGTAAAATACGGGCTTTTTTTATTTTCTTACCCTCCCACAGACATGAACCAGTACGCACACACAAGACCCCCTCCTTCAGGATAGGGTGCAGACCAAAGGTCTGACGGGGTGGTTGGG
>CAZRGJ010000547.1:0-2476 GCA_964599445.1 uncultured Planctomycetaceae bacterium
GTGATAGACTGCGTCATCGTACGAAATGACGGTGCCGGGATCTATTCTTCTGCGGATACGCTGACGGTGAAGAACTCGCAGATCATTCAAAATGAAGGGGTCGGCCTCTATTTCTCGGAAGGCCGGGAAATCATGGTCATGAACACGGAGATCTCCAGGAACGGCTGGGACGGCATTTACGTGCTGACAAATGCGCTGACACTTCTCAACAGTACGGTCACGGGAAATAGATTTAATGGTGTGTATGCGTACAATAGTTCATTCACAGTCAATAATTCCATCGTGACGGCCAATCTGAATGGATGGGATCTCTACGGGAAAGCGAAAGTCGCGAACAGTATCATCGGGAAAACGAATCCGCAGTACAAGGTCTCCCTGAAAAGTACGCAGACGGGTGTGCGGGATCCAGGATTTGCGTACTTGCCCGATTTTGCGAATTACGAAGAGTGGCTCGATGCACGGGAAGAGGATTGGGATCTGTCGCTGACCTTGGCTTCCAGTGCGATCGACCGCGGCGATACGAAGCTCTTCACGAAAACCGGGATGCCGCAGACGAGTTCCGATGCTGCCGGAAATGCAAGAGTTTTCGGAAAGAAAGTGGACATCGGCGCGTATGAATTTCATGCTGCATTTGTGGAGACTCCCAAGGCGGAAGTCATGAAATCCGGAAAGAAACTCACCGTCACGTGGGACACTGTTCCCGGTGCGTCGTCGTATCTTGTGGAATACCGCGATGTTCAGACTGCCAAATGGACCTTGAGGACCGTGAAAAAAGGGACTTCACTCACCATCAACGGGAAAGTCGGCACGACGTACGAGATCCGGGTCGCTGCCGTGACGTCCTACGGAAATTCCAATGCCGACGTTGAGACCGTGACCGTCTACGCGCCGCTGACGACACCGAAACTCAAGGCGATGAGAGACCTCTGCAAGGACGATACGTTCGCTGTCGAAGTGACGAACTATGCGTTTTATCTCGCGGATGCTGCGGAGTCAGTGAGTGTCGGGATGAACGGGAAATATGAAACGTTCACCCTCGAAAACGGATGCGGAAGCGCGAATCTTGCCTCCGGTGAAACGGTGACGTTCAAAGACGGCATCTTTACCGTCACGAATGCAAAGAGCAGCTCGCAGTACAGGATGGAAGTCATGTTCGCGAACCCACTGACCGGCTCTGCCTTCGCAAAAGTGAATGCCCGAACGACGAAAACGACGTACCTCACTCCGACGGACTTCCGCCTGACTGGCTCTGCGTCGAATTCGATCATGCTCGACTGGTCGGATGCTTCGGCAAAAAACGATGCGTCGAAACTCGCGCAAAAGTATACGGTCCAGTACAGCACGAACGGCGGGAAATCGTGGCGTTCGGTCAGCGTGAAGACCTCCGACGTGACGCTCACGCGCCTGAAGCCCGGCATGTACCTGATCCGCGTTCTTGCTGCGAAAGACAGTAAATTTGAAGCATCTCTTCCGACGGAGATCCTTGAGTTTACGCTCTAAATTTTCCATGTACCAGAGGAAACTGGAGGAACGTACTCCCACCGTTCCTCTTTGGGGAATGTTCTATTCTTCAGCGGCACACAGAACGATCCGAAACCCCAGATTGTGGTTTCGATTTCCCGGCGAGATGCAGTTTCGGTTCGCAGAACGGCAGTTTCTGGTATGGTAGGCCCAGCTGCCTCCGCGAATGACGCATCCGGAACCGGTACTTGGGCCTTTGGGGGCGTTTGGGTGCCCCTCGGAATAGTAGTCGAAATCGTACCAGTCCGAGCACCATTCCCAGACACTTCCGTGCATATCGTAAAGTCCCTACGCGTTCGGTTTCTTCTGGCCGACAGGGGGCGTCTGCTCCCCGCTGTTTGAATCGTACCAGGCCATTTCTTCAAAATTTCCAGCAAATGCCCCCGAGGTACCCGCACGGCAGGCGTACTCCCACTGCGCTTCTGTGGGGAGACTGATCCTGCCGCCAATTTTTGACGAAAGTTTCCTGCAAAACTCCTGGCAGTCGTTCCAGTTGACGCACTCCACCGGATTTTGATCTTTGGAGTGTGTCTGGGCCTGAAATCGACTTGGATTTCCGTCCATCACACTCTTCCACATTGCCTGCGTGACCGGCGTTTCGAGCATCCAGAATCCCTGTGGGAGCATGACTCGATGCGGCATCTCATCATCGTCCCGTTCCGGTTCGTCTTCCGGACTTCCCATCGTGAACGTCCCTGGAGGACACCAGCGGAAGGCAAACGCGGTGCCGCTGATGATCTTCACCATCCGTTTGCCTGCGTTTGGATCCTGGACCTGAAAAAGTTGAAGTCGGTCGGTCTGTTCACGCTCAAATCGTTCCCTGGCCCGGCGAGCGTCTTCTTCACGGAGTTCCTCATAGATTTTCTGCTCTATTTCTTCAAGCGTTTCTCCTTCCAGAGCGTTCACGAACTCCTTGCAGGTGGAGAAACGGCCAGTCCGCGGCTTCGCGAGGGAG
>CAZRGJ010000548.1:0-2474 GCA_964599445.1 uncultured Planctomycetaceae bacterium
GGCAAAGCCAAGCATCGCAAGGCGAACCTTCGGCGAAAAATCGAAGCCCTCAAAGATATCAGGTGACTCACACGCATAAAGAGCTTTCAGCTCCTGACCTCGAAAGTTCGTTCTGCCGAGGATCAAGTTCCCATCCATGGAAATGGCCTGCGCGGACACACCGGATACGAGCAAGAAAAGAAACACGGCACAGCAAAACAGACGCAGCAGGAACATGAAAGGTCTCCTTGGGGCGGGAAATGCGGAAAAATGGAACTAAATCAGCCCCCATTATAGCAAATTCTGCCCAAAAGTAAAAGGGGAGGAAAAATAAAAAAATCGCAAATCAGGAAAGAAGACCGTCAAAAATGACGGAAAGGAAAGAGAGCATTTTGCAGATTTAAATTTACCGCGGAAGCACCATCGCCCGCCGCGGTTCACAGTTTAGTATTGGTTCCGTTTCATTTTTTCAGGACTGGACCCGGGAGCGTCTCCTGGAAGGAGGGGAGGCGGTCTTTCACGTACGGGAACCCATCCTCGTCCCAGAGAAGGCGGTCAAGGAAGAAATGGCGTGTCCGGCAGGCGTCCAGTTCCGTGTACGCATGGTAGCAGAGCCAGTATTCGCCCGCATCGTCGCGGAGGATCGAATTGTGTCCGGGACCGAAAACCTGTTTCGTCGGTGAGCCGCCGGCATGAACGACCAGCTCGCCGCAGGTTTTGCCGTGTCCTGCTTCGGTGAGCGGAATACCGTCTTTGCCGCAGTAGGGTCCCCGAATGTCTTTGGAGCGTGCGACACGGACATGATACGTCGATTCCCGTCCCTGACAGCACGTACCGACGCTGCCGAAATAGTAGTAGAAACCGTCTTTTTTCAGGATCCAACTCCCTTCATACGTCGCGCCGTCCCAAGGTCCGGGATAGACGGCGATGCGTGTCTTGTGCACATTATGATCCGCGGTCCAGTTTCGGCAGGCCTGACCGTCGGAAGTCAGCTCGATCAGGTAAAGCCCGCGGAAAGACCCCATCACCATGAAGACCGAGCCGTCGTCTTCCACGATGACCTGCGGATCGATACAGTTCTTGATCCCGATCTCGCGGCAGGTGAACATCGGCCCCATGTCCCGGTACGGCCCGCCGATCTCGTCCGCGACAGCGTATCCGATCCCGCACGGCTTGCCCCACCCGCTAAGCGAATAATAGTAGATCCACTTCCCATTCACCTTACAGACGTCCGGTGCCCAGACCTCCGCTTTGATCGGTTTACCATAGTACACATTCCCCCACATCGGCTTCGGAATGACCGGTTTCGGATCGACCACCCACCGACAGCCGTCCGTACTGCGAAACACCCTTCGCGCAGTCACGAAACAGTACAGCGTCCCGTCCTCCGCTCTCACGACGCACGGATCCGCCGCACTCTTCGGAAACGCTCTCCCCATTCCATCCACGACCTCCACCGGGTTGGAATACTCCGCCCCGCTCGCAGAAATGCAGACAAAAATGGCAAAAATACAGCTGAAAATGAAGGATTTTGGGGAAATCGTCATGAGTTTCTTTCTGATTTGGAATCTTGTGTCCATGAAAAACAGAAATGGCCTGAAAATTCCATCAACGTCACCATTTCTAAACCATTTTATACCATACTTTCAGGAAAATTGCAAGCCCCTGAAAAAACTCTTCCGGAAATTACATACAGCCCACATCGCGATTTCTACCACAGAAAATACAGCAGAGACACACCGAATGGAAATTTTCAACACCAAATTCACAGCAAGTTGGGAAAGATTCATCTCACAAAAAAACCGGAGCATGGGGGTCCACACTCCGGTTTCGTTATTTTTCAGTCAGTGAATCGAACGGAATTCGATCAGACTTCTTTCGCGTCGATCCAGCTCATGAGCTTGCGCAGTTTGCGGCCGGTGACTTCGACCTGATGGTTGGCTTCGGTACGGCGGATCGCCTTGAAGTTCGGAGCCTTGACCTGGTTCTCGAGCAGCCAGTTGCGGGCGAACGTACCGTTCTGGATCTCTTCGAGGACCTTCTTCATTTCCTTCTTCGTTTCGGCCGTGATCAGACGGTTGCCGATCATGTAGTCGCCATATTCCGCGGTGTTGGAGATGCTGTAGCGCATGTAGCTCAGACCGCCCTGGTAGATCAGGTCGACGATCAGTTTCACTTCATGGACGCATTCGAAGTAAGCCATTTCGGGCTGGTAACCGGCTTCGACGAGGGTTTCGAAACCAGCCTTGATCAGAGCGGACAGACCGCCGCAGAGAACGACCTGTTCACCGAAGAGGTCGGTTTCGGTCTCTTCCGCGAACGTGGTTTCGATGACGCCCGCGCGGGTGCCGCCGATACCTTTGGCGTAAGCCAGACCCATGGCTTTTTCAGCTTCTCCGGCACCTTCGCCAAGAGCGATGAGGCACGGAACGCCGGCACCCTTCACGAACTCAGCGCGAACGAGGTGACCCGGGCCTTTCGGCGCGATCATGATG
>CAZRGJ010000549.1:0-2470 GCA_964599445.1 uncultured Planctomycetaceae bacterium
TAGGTCGCGATGCCGTAAACGCCTTCTTCGGCATTCTCGGCAATGTCGCTGAAACGGGAATCCCACGCGGTAGAGACAGCATTTCCGAACATGATGATGTTCGCGCCGGTCATGAGACCTTCATTGTGCACACCGTAAAGGAACGCGGAGATGTCGCCGCGGTTCGTTTCGGCATTCAGCGTGTTTTCGGCAGCGAGCAGTCCGTCCACAGTCAGCGTGGAGTAGACGTTGTTCGCGATGAGATCCAGTTCGGCGAAATTGTTGAGACGGTCCGTCGTGAAGGTCACGTCCGTGCCGGTAATCTCGACACCCTTGACTTCCATGTCGCCCCAGTTGTCGATGACGATGAAGGAATTCACGGATTCTTCCGCCTTCTGCTCCATGGCATATCCGCGGTATCCGTCCATTCCGTACCATTCATCTTCCGTCAGGTCGATGTCGGCGAAAATGTCGGTGAAGCTGACGTTTTCAAGGATCATTTCACCGTAGTTTTCCACCACAAAACCCGCGTCGGAGTAGTCGCCCGTGAACGTGGTGTCCGCGATGGTCAGATCTCCGCTCCAGTTTTCGACCGAAACGCCGTCAAACACGAATCCGGAGATCGTGCCGAGATCGCCGTAGAAATTCACGTCGACTCCCGTGAGCGTATGGCCCGCGCCGTCCAGAACACCGTCGCCGATGGTGATGTAGTCAATGCTTTCGTCAAACGCGATCTCCGCATTTTCCGGAACGACCGCGAGTGCTTCACGCAGGGAGGTGACGCCGTCTTCCGTGCTCACAGTATCGCTGCCCGTCGTCACGAAAACCGTGACCGTACCGTCCGCTGCTTTGATGGTGAGGGCTTCTTCCGAAGCACCCAGCGTCGTGTCGTCGATCGAGAAATCGTTTTTGGAGGAGATCTTTGCGCGGAAATTGAATCCGTTCGTGTCGATGCGGACACCTTTCGGAAGCTCGAATTCATTTTCCACATCGAGGTCCGCACCGAGTTTCACGGTGATGTTTTCGAAATCCGCGCCCATTTCGACCAGTTCGGTGAAGGCGGCGAAATCTTCGGCAGTTTCCATCACATAGCAGTTTTCAACATCGCCTGGAACGTACCAGTCGTATTTTTCATCTTCGAGGACCGTGCCGTTCACCATGCGGAAAGGCAGTTTATATTCGACCTGTTCGCCGTCAACTTCGCGGAACGCGGTCTTGACTTCGACTTCCTCTCCGTTGATCGTGAGAGTGTCGTCCTCGGTGTAGATCGAAACTTCCGAATTGGCGTCGATCTTGATGTTCATGTTCTGGAAGCTGACTTCCTGAAGGAATGCCTTCGCGTTTTCAATGCTGATGCTGACCAGTTCTTCGCCTTCCGCAACTTCCGCTCCAACGAACGGAACGCCGTCGAGTTCCATCGCTTTGGACCCGGTGATCATAACGTCGGAGTTCAGTTTGATGGCTTCCACGCCGTTAACCGTCACTTTTTCAGTCGGCTCGGCTTTAGCCAGCGCGTCGCGGAACGAAATGACTCCCTCACCGCATTCACCCGCCGCAATGTCGTCGCCGGTGTTGACTTTCAGGTCTTCCTGGTAGACTTTCTCGAAATATTTAAACGTATCAATCGGATTATCCCACGGCGTCTCCGAGTACGCGCCAGTCGGCTGAAGGTCGGTGACGTATGCAGAATCCGCTTCTTCCACCGGCTGCGCATTCGCGAACGGACTGACCGCCGAAAGCATCTGACGCGTTTCCAGCGCTTCCATGCGCAGGGAACGTTTGAGGGACTGAAGCGATTTGTTGTTCAGGTTCATTTTGGAGGTGAGTGTCATTTAAATCTCCTTTTTTAAAGTACATCGAACAAAACGACTGTGTCGGTAGCGTGCATTGTAGTGTTTTTGCAGAATGCATCAAGAGCAAACTTTAACTTTTTTTAAAAAATTCATGCATTTTCTGCAAAAAAACAAAAAAAACTAAACATATTGGGGTATATTTAAAGTCAAAATACCTCAAAACAAACAAAATATTCAATATAAATAAAATAGAAAAGATGCACAAGACACACAAAAAAGTAAAGAAAACCAAACCAGAAGAGCTTTTTATTCAAAAATAGACAAGATGGTTAAAATACACAAGATAAAAAACTTTCAATATAAAATTCATTGATAGGTGCAAAATTCATGGAATAATTGAAAATTTAGAAAATTTCATTCCAGTTGCCCCTCTTTCAACCCAGATTTCGACTACTGCACTCGGTGTACGATCGACAGCGAATCGCGCTTCCGCGCACAGGCATGAACCCTCTCCCGTTGGTCACTGACACTGACGTGCATTCAAGAAGCCCCTCCTCTTAGGAGGGGTGGCAGACCGAAGGGTGACGGGGTGGTTGGGAACGCGGGGACTTTTTAAAGGCCTCTTTTCCTGAACCCCACTCCCACTCCCGGCGAATGGCCTGCGGCCTGTATCGCCGAATATCAAAGCGGCAAAGGTC
>CAZRGJ010000550.1:0-2464 GCA_964599445.1 uncultured Planctomycetaceae bacterium
GGGAGCTGGCGAATTCCGGGAAGATGAGCCGTCCGTTCCGCACACTGACGAGCATAGCCGCGGACTTTTTCTGCCGATTCTTCAGCCTGGACAAGAAGTTCCGCGCGCAATTTTTTGATTTCCCGGATCTTCTTCCGAAGGGAGACCATTTCACGCACCGGCCCGCGCAGCGGACGCAGTGCCCGGGTGTCGTATGGAAACACTTCTTCAACGGAACCGCAGGAGTCCAGATCCGGAAGGACGATTCCCAGACGGCGATAGTCGATCGCGAGCTGTGCTTCCGAATCCATCTGCTGACGGTAAAGATTCGCCAGACGGCCGCGCAATGTTTCGATCCATTCCTGCTGAGGAAAAAAGGTCTCCAGAACGGGAGCTTTCTGAAGCAGGTCGGCATTGAACGCGATCTGTTCCTTTTGAGCCTGGATCTCGCGGATCTTCTCATTCATTTCATCGCGTTCCTGCCGGATCTGCGCCATTTCCTGCCGGATCTGCGCCAACCGTTTCCGATCCTCGCCAAGCTGTCCGATACCGAGATCGGAGACCTCGCTAAGCCCTGGATTTTCCGCATTGAATTCCACGATCTCCGCATCGATCTGCGCTCTTTGATCCCATTCTTCCCGGATTTCCTGCGCGATCTCCAAAACATGGATCCGATGCTTTTTCTGCTGGATCGTTTCCTGAAGCTCACTTTCTTTCGCTTCCAAGAGCGTCAGTTCCGAGTGGATCTTTCCGTACTTTCGGTTCTGCGTCTGAAGATTTTCCTTTTGGCGGAGAAGGAGCTGACGATAGTTCCAGAGACCGAGGAGCTCCGTCGGCTGACGGCGTCCGGAAGTTCCGGACTCACGAAAATGGGCGGACGTAAAGAATTCATCGCACCACTGGATCTCTTCGGGACGCAGTGTCTCCGGGATCCCGTCCGGCGAAAGGAGTTTCTGGCGGACGTTGGCCAGTTTCGCCAGGATGCTCACTACCGAGTACCGCGTGATCCCAGTGCTCAGATCGTAGAGCCGCCGGGCAGCTTCCGTCGAATCCAGGACCGCAAGCTGCTGAAGTTCCTGAAGTCCCAGCGCAAAAATACTATTGAAGAGCTTTTCGTCAAGCTCCAGAGTTCCGCCATTTTCGCCGCTGTGCGGGTCGGCAGAAAGCTCCAGGAGATTGCGCCAGTGGAAGGAATCCTGATGCACGCCAGCCGCGTCCGTGATGCTCAGTCCATCCGCAATATTCCGCGTCTGGTACCGGGTCCGGAAAGCATCTCTGGCAAAAAACGGCAGCTCCGATCCCTGAAATGCAGGACGGTTTTGTGTTCCGGAAAACAGAACGCCCCTCTCTGCGGTTCCGAAATCAGCGTTCGACCCGCGGTCATTTTCCGACGTCGGAAAGGAGCCATCCCGGGAAGAAAGGTTGCCCGCTGCATCCCGCACTTCAGAAACCGAGTCCGGAAATGGGTGCGGAACAAGATGCCGGCAAACCGTCAGTTCCCCCATCGGCGTCTGCACGCAGAGGCTTCCTCCCGTTTTTTCCGGGACTTCACGAAATGCATAGACGAGCCGTTCCGCCGTGAAGCCATAGAAGACGGAGCGAATGAACTGCATCAGCGTCGTTTTTCCGGTTTCGTTCGGACCATAGAAAAGATTGATGCCGCCTTCAAGATTCTGAAGACGCAAACCGTTCCATTTTCCGAATTTCTCGATATGGAGTGCGCGAATGATCATCGATTCCGTACCTCCTGCGCATCCGCCAGCGCACTGGCACCAAGAATGGATGCCGCCTCAAGGACACTGCATTCCTCACCGGGTCTCAGGCTGGCCATTTCCCTCAAAAGGGTCGCCTGCTGTTCCTCCGAAAGCATATCCGACAGATCCAGAGAATGCGCCGCGAAATCCGGATGCCGCGTTTTTCCGGTCGGATTCATCTGGTGGAATTGTGCCAGACGAAGAAGATCTCCGAGCATCGTGTCCGCCTGACTCCAGGCAAACGGAAGCAGACCGGACCGCTCCGGCGTAATGCAGACAGTCCAGGGACTTCCTGGAAGAGAATCTCCGGCCTTCCGCAATTCCGAAAGCAGGGCAGTCCCTTTCTCTGCACACTCTTCATCCAGAAAGTTTTCTTCGAGAAGACGCCGAAGCATTTCGCCATGTACGGGTTTTCCGGCCGTCAATTTCCAAAAAACAAAAAAACGCCCGCAATCCGAGACTTCTGTCCCGTTCGTCTGTCCGTTTCCGTCAATCTGCGATTCCGCAGCTTCCCAATTTTCAGATTCGCCAGTTTCCGAATACGCTCCCGAACCATCTGGGACCGATCCATGACCGGAACGGGGATCCGTCTGTGCGCCAGCCTCTGTTTTGGCTTGATTTCCTGATCGAGTTCCGGTCTGATGGCTCTGTTCATCCCGAACAAATTCCCGACGCAGCGTCTGCACCAGCCAGCGGGAAAGCGATTCCCAGTCGGCGACTTCACCGGGGAT
>CAZRGJ010000551.1:0-1216 GCA_964599445.1 uncultured Planctomycetaceae bacterium
GCTTTCCGGGAGTGGAGGGAAAAAACGTCCGGGATCACCGTGCCGTTCTCCAGCGTCAGGGAATGCTCTACGGCAAGTGCAGGTGTTTGGAGTTTGACGGACTGGCTGAGGTCAGAATCCGCGAAGCTCTTTTCGCCGCAGACCGCCTGGATCTGGATCTCCACAGTCGTTCCGGGAATGACCGCGTCAAGTTCTGCCGAAAGACGGCCCGTTTCGGTTCGGTGGAGCGAGTCGGCTGCGAAGATCTTCCGAAGCTGGATCGGTTCGCATTCCGGATGCGTCAGAGTGTACGTGAGCCGGTAGCGGGACGCATTCGGAACTTCCTGCCAGCTGACCAGAATGGACTCTCCCCGCATACCGTCGAAAGAAAATCCGGCCTGAAACGCTTCCGGCACGGAAAGCTGCCCGGGAAGTGCTTCTTCCGGAACCTCGGACGGGAATGCGCATGATCCTTCCAAAAATTCCTCACGGAAAAGCAGATCCGCGATCTCTCCCGAAATGCCGGGTACAGAAGATGCCGACGCCCCGTCAGACGCATCCTCGGATGCTGAAAGACCGTTTGGGATAAAAGAAGGAAGGAACGCACACTCAACGGGAGTAAATTCTGCGCGGATCTCCCACGTGTTTTCCGCCGAAAACGGCATGACTCCTCCGGTCAGCGGCACGGCAGAAAGCAGATTTCTCGATTCCAGCGTTTCATGCTGAAGGGGACGCTGAAATCGGAAACATGAATGCGAAAATTTTGATTTTTTCGGCATACGGGACGCGTGAGGGATCGGGAAACACGAAACGGAACGGCGGTTTGGAATACAAAATCTCGGAGCCGTGTACCGCGAATGTGCGTGAAACGGTTTTTGTGTACGCTGCTCCTTTTTATTTTATCGTCAGATTCGGCGTATTTGTTGAATTGAACGTCTAATGGAAGCGAAAAACTTTGCGTATTTTGCCGATGGTGAATGATGCTGAAAAGAAAAACCTCCGGACATTTGCGTTCCGGAGGCTGAAGCATTTAGCGGATGCGTGTTCTGAAACCCGGATCACGGGATCGCCGCGACCTCTCCGTCTTTACGGTTTCCAAGATATGCGTGCGTTTCCTTGTCGACAGAATACGAGATACGATGCACGGACCCATCGCCCATCACCATGCCGAATGCGCCTGCGTGTGCGCTTCCAAATGCGTAGGAGGATGGCGTTCCGTATCCCGAACGATCCTGCG
>CAZRGJ010000551.1:1226-2455 GCA_964599445.1 uncultured Planctomycetaceae bacterium
CACGTTCGGTTTCCGTCGTCGTCTGCGCCGATCCAGACACCCATATCGTCGCCGTTCCCTTTTCCTTCGTAATTTTCGGGCTGAACGTATTTTTCGCCGATCAGGTAGGTATTTGAGGTCCCGTCGCGGACTTCTCCCATTTTCGTTTCGCTGCAGCTGTAGATGATGCCGGTGACTTTGGAAAGGTCCTTTTTCTTGTAGGTCCCGTTTGCGACGGCAGCATACTGCGGAGTCGGATTGTTGCGCGTCGCATTATCCTGTGCGTAGGAATTGTCGCCCATGCATGCTGCGTAGTCTCCCTTGGCGCGTTCCTGGGGATCGGTGTAGTTGAAGGCTCCGGAGGTCGAACCGGCATAGAGTTTCGGTACGCGGCGCGAGGGACAGTTAAAGATCCCGATCGGAGTCTGCATCAGTTCTGTCGCGGCCGATTTGTTCATCGTCGTCATGTTTCCGTCACCCATGATGGAGTAGAGTGCCTGCTGCTCGAGGAACGGAAGGAGCTGGTACGCCCATCCTCCCGGCTGTTTCCAGCCCATGCCGAAGTCGGAGTCGCCGGTCGTGTAGCAGTCCCACCCGCTTCCGGGGTATGCCTTGCTCGTCGCTTCATGATTTAACGACGCCAGACCGAACTGTTTCAGGTGGTTGGAGCACTGCATCTGGCGTGCTGCTTCACGGGCCTGCTGAACTGCAGGGAGAAGGAGTCCGACGAGCATTCCGATGATGGCGATGACGACAAGAAGCTCAACGAGTGTGAATCCTGTACGGGAGCGTGTGGATGAATGAAACAAAATGACCTCCTTGAGTTGGGGATCCTGGTAGATCTTTCGGTTCGTTTCAGTTGATTCTGGTCAGAGCTTACTGAAAGATCACTGAATTGCAGGGCGCGGAATGTTTTTTCGGATGTCAGGACCCGGAATGATGTTTCTTGCATTTCCTGAGCATCCATTACATTCATTGTACCACAGAGGGATGAGATTTTCAAGAGCTTTTTAGGAAATTTTTTGAATTTTTTTGCGGCAGAAATGATTTTGGGGGGCTTGCGGAATGTGGGAGTGTCTCTAATTTGCCGGGAAGATCGAGGCTGGATCGACGCCGCAGCTGGCGAAATTGGGAACGTTCGGCCAGAAAAACGATACAAACGGTAGGGATTTTCAGAAAATTTAAAGATTTCCGTTTTTTTTTTATTATTTCTGCTTGTGTTTTCAAAATATTGGCGTAAAATGGTTTTA
>CAZRGJ010000552.1:0-2455 GCA_964599445.1 uncultured Planctomycetaceae bacterium
CCGCCTGCTCCAGCATGGTCATCAGTTTCATCCGTAATTTCATTCCGGATTCCATCCGAATGATCGTTCAGATGGTCGTCATTGCCTCTTTCGTGATCGTGGTGGACCAGATCCTGAAGGCGTACGCCTTTGAGATCAGCCGTCAGCTTTCCGTTTTCGTCGGTCTCATCATCACGAACTGCATCCTGATGGGCCGTGCGGAAGCGTTCGCCATGAAAAACCCGCCGATCCCCAGTTTCCTGGACGGTATCGGCAACGGTCTCGGATACAGTATGGTGCTGGTTATTCTCGCGGCTCTGCGTGAACTTTTCGGTTCCGGAAAACTTCTCGGCATGACCGTCTTCCAGACCGTCAACGATGGCGGATGGTTCCAGCCTTGGGGGCTTATGCTTCTGGCTCCGAGCGCGTTCTTCCTGATTGGATTCTTCATCTGGATCCTGAGAACTTTTGACCCGTCGCAGATCGAAGAATAAGGAGGAGGACGAACATGGAATACATTCAGTTAATTGTGCGTTCGATTTTCATCGACAACCTGGCGCTTTCGTTCTTCCTTGGAATGTGCACGTTCCTGGCCGTCTCGAAGCGCGTTTCGACCGCCATCGGTCTGGGTATCGCCGTCGTCGTGGTCCAGACGATCACACTCCCGATGAATAACCTGCTTTTGAACCACTTCCTGAAAGAGAACGCGTTGGTGGACGGCGTTTCGCTGACGTTCCTTTCGCTCATCAGTTTCATCGGTGTTATCGCGGCAATCGTTCAGATTCTGGAAATGGCTTTGGACCGCTACTTCCCGCCGCTCTACAACGCGCTGGGAATTTTCCTTCCGCTCATCACGGTGAACTGCGCCATCCTTGGCGGTTCGCTCTTCATGGAGCAGCGCGACTACAATTTCATGGAAAGCGTCTGCTACGGTTTCGGAAGCGGTGCCGGCTGGGCATTGGCCATCATTTTGCTGGCGGCTGTGCGGGAACGCTGCAAATACAGTCACGTTCCGGCTGGGCTGCGCGGACTGGGGATCGCCTTCATCACCGTCGGTCTCATCGCCATGGCGTTCATGACCTTCAGCGGTATCTGAGTGTCCGTGAGCCGAATTAGGTTCAATCAGGTTTCAAAAGAATTCACACTTAATCAAAGGTTTAAAATATGAGTAACCAGGTATTCATTTTTGCTGCCGCTTCCTCCGGTCAGCAGATTGGGCTTGGCGTTGCCATGTTTACCGGCGTGGTGATGGTGCTGGTCGTCGCGATTCTGATCGCGCGCAAGTTCCTCGTCGCGACGGGAGACGTGAAGATCGAGATCAACGACGATCCGTCCCAAACGCTTACGGTGCCGGCTGGCGGAAAGCTCCTCCAGACTCTGGCGTCCAAAAACATTTTCGTCGCGAGTGCCTGCGGCGGTCAGGGAACGTGCGGTCAGTGCCGTCTTCAGGTCCTTGAGGGCGGCGGAGACATTCTCCCCACCGAAAAAGACCAGTTTACCCGCGGTGAAGTGCGCGACCATTGGCGTCTTTCCTGCCAGGTCGCCGTCAAGCAGGATATGAAGATCCGTGTTCCGGCCGAAGTTTTCGACGTGAAAAAGTGGGTCTGCACCGTCCGCTCGAACAAGAACGTCGCGACGTTCATCAAGGAACTCGTCCTTGAGGTCCCGGAAGGCGAAGAAGTCAACTTCAAGGCTGGCGGATACATTCAGATCGAATGCCCTCCGTACGAAGTCGCGTACAAGGATTTTGACATCGACGAAGAATACCATCCCGACTGGGACCGTTTCAAGGTCTGGGATTACGTTTCGAAGGTGGACAAACCGAATCTCCGCGCGTACTCCATGGCGAACTATCCGGAAGAGAAGGGCATCATTATGCTCAACGTCCGAATCGCGACGCCGCCGCGCGGCATGAACGTTCCTCCGGGAATCATGTCCTCGTATATTTTCAGTCTGAAACCGGGCGACAAAGTGACCATCAGCGGTCCGTACGGTGAATTTTTCCCGCAGGACACCGATGCGGAAATGGTCTACGTCGGCGGCGGTGCCGGTATGGCGCCTCTTCGTTCGCACATCTTCGACCTGCTTAAGCGTCTGAAGAGCGGGCGTAAGATCTCGTACTGGTACGGTGCGCGTTCGCTGCGTGAAGTCTTCTACGACGACGAATTCCGTGCTCTGGAGAAGGAGTTCCCGAACTTCAGTTTCCACCTGGCCCTGAGCGATCCGCTTCCGGAAGACAACTGGACAGGCCCGACCGGTTTCATTCACCAGGTCCTTCACGACGAGTATCTGAAAGACCACGAAGCACCGGAATGCTGCGAATACTACATGTGCGGCCCGCCGATGATGACCAGCGCGGTCTGCAAGATGCTGGATTCACTCGGAGTCGAACGTGAAAACATCTACTTCGACGATTTCGGCGGCTGATTCTGCCGGATCCTGCAGAAAATCAGCATTTTCCGATCTCCAGCGGTTT
>CAZRGJ010000553.1:0-2450 GCA_964599445.1 uncultured Planctomycetaceae bacterium
TCTTCAAACGAAACTTCCTCAATGGAATCGATCCACAATGGACCGATTCCAGGTGCATAGGATTTTTGATTTTCGCGGATCCGCAGCGTTTTCCAGATCCTGAGCGTTTGAGTTTTCTCGCCGCTAAGGATCGCATCCCGAAATTTTCGTTTAAATGTCAGCATACTGTCCGATCCGAGAAACTATTCATCGTCATCGTCGCTGTACGGCCAATCGTCATCGTCATCGTCGTCCCAGTTGTCTTCGTCATCTTCGTCGTCCCAATCCTCATCGTAGTCTTCGTCCTCTTCGTCGTCCCATTCGTCTTCCTCATCGTCCCAGTCTTCGTCTTCATCGTAGTCTTCATCGTCGTCGTAGTCGTCCTCTTCGTCGTCCCATTCGTCTTCATCACCGTACTCGTCGTCGCCGTCATCGTCGGAAAAACGGGGAGCCGACATCTGGCACGGAGGAAGCGTAAATGTTTCATTCTCGATGGTCTTGCCGCCAGAAACAAAAACGAATCCATTTTCTGAAAGGGACTTACGCATGATCTTCTCCTTAAATTGAATTTGAGGGAAATGTCTTCCTGCGGGATCCTCGCCGTACTGTACGGGAGATCAAAAACCACTGAAAACAAAATGAAATGATGCGACTCTCGCGCATTTTCAGGACAGCTAAACGGTTTTTCGGCACTTTATTTCAAAATCTTGCGCGGGTTTCTGCAAAAAAAGCAAATTTCTTGCTTTTTTATTCATACTGTATTTCTGGAGTCAAATATCCGGCCCCGGAATGCGATTTTTTGATGGGGCGGCTGAAAGAGGAAAGGTACACTCAACCCTCATTCTTTCCAAGAGAGGCCTCCTTTTCCCCTTCGCGACACTGCAAAACTTTTGCGCCTCTGCGAAACCTTTGCCTCTCTGCACAAAAATGGATCCGCGCAGATTTCAAAATTGGCGTTGAGTTTTTAAAAAAGGCCCGAATCCCGTCTGTGTGATTCGGTGCCTTCTCTGTGAACACAGGGGCTGAGATTCCTGGCGAAAAGTTCTACGCCAAGTGCATACTGCGAGAACCGACCGGCCCGCTGAGACTCGCAGCCCCTCCCAAAACTATTTGGATCTGAGGATTTCTAAATATTGCGGACGCAGCTCTTGCGGCGCAGGAGACCAATGCCAGCCATCGCGCTCAGGAGAAGCACCCACGTCGACGGTTCCGGAACGGAGTTGGAGTTACCGAACGAAACGAGCAGATTGCCATTTTCAAGGAACGCGCCCGCAAAGGCGATGTCCTCACCGAGGGCGTCGAAATTCACATTCAGCGTATCGAATCCCGTGATCCCGTTTTTCGTTTCGAGGATCGTGAAGATCGGATTCTCATTCAGAATATCCAGATCGCCGACGTACTTCAGATCCAGCGTCGAGCCGGTCAGGTCGGCAGAATCCGCGCTGATGGTGAAGAGTGAGGAGGGATCCTCAAGCATGGCATCCAGCGTGATGTTCTGTCCCGTAAGTTTGCCGTTGATCGTCAGTGCGCCAAGGTCCTGCGTCTGATCGAGCACCAGAGTGGAGTCGGCCGCCATGGTCAGATTCCCGCCGATTGTTCCGTTTCCGGTGAAATTCGTGTTGGCCGCGGCCGTGACGTTAAATTTGTCCGCGTCGGAATTCGGAGTGCCGTTGAAAATGGAAAGTCCGTTCGTGTCAGCGTCGAGCAGCGAGGTACTGCTGAAGGCGAGCGTGCCGGTACCAATGATCTTTCCGGAAACCGTCGCGTTCCCCATGCCGGCGTTTTCGATCTTGACGGTCTGCGTGCCGATGTTCAGGTCGTTTTTCAGTTCGCGATCCAGCGCGACGGTCTTTATGGACCCGTCAGCAAACGCCCAGTCTCCGTTGGCCGCGACGGTCAGACGGTAGAATTTACTGCCGGAATCCTTCACGCGGACACCGCATCCGACGAGGTCGTTCGGGTCGTCGTTCAGGCCGTAGAGATCCGGATCCGTACCGTTATTTCGGATCGAGACGCCCGCACTGCCGGTTCCCTGCCCGAGACGCACGTCGATCAGGTACGGCGTGTCTTTCTGGAAGGTGAAGTCCGCGAACGTTTTATCCGTCCAGCCGCCCGATTTGTTCATGACGGTGGTTTTCGTGCCAGTGTTCAGGTCGGTGACGAAAATCGCGATGCTGTCGTCAAAGTGCTTGCCGAATTCGAGCGTCACGTCCTCTTCTGCCTGAATGATGGTGGAGTATCCGTACGTACGGTTCGTTCCCCAAGAGCTGCTGTCTTTCGTGTTCGCGGTGTCGTCCATGTGCAGGCAGTACTGACCGATGGAACGGGGGTCTGCCGTATTGAACGCACCATGGTAAAGCGTCCTTCCCCACGTACCGCCGGTGTTGAAGGTGAACGCAACACTTTTCCCGCTGATGTCGACCGTTCCGGTACCGAAAGCGTCGTTCGTATCGAGGATCATGCGATTCGTT
>CAZRGJ010000554.1:0-2443 GCA_964599445.1 uncultured Planctomycetaceae bacterium
GCGCCGGAGTCGAATTGTGCGCCGGAGTCGAATTGTGCGCCGGAGTCGAATTGTGCGCCGGAGTCGAATTGTGTGCCGGATCTGGATCATGCGTCATTTCCGGTTCAGCTTTTTTCAGACCGTGGGCGTCATGCGTCGTATCTTGGCGAATGTAGCTTCTTCCATTTTCTTTGGGTTCCGTGTGCCGGGTCTTCTGTGGCGATTCCGTATTTTCGTGAAGGGAATGGTCGGATCCTTCCGGATGGGATGTGTTGAAACTTTCGGGATCCATACTGCCGAATTCCTGGAGCACACTTCCGAACTGCCTGAATTTCGGCAAGATATGGTGCTTGAAGTCTTTCCATTCTTTCGAAAGTTCCAGCGTTTTTTCCGTACGGATCTCCAGCTCGCTGAGCTGTTTTTCGATCAGCTCGAGTTTCTTTCCGGTCTGGAACAGAATGGCGCACATGAGCAGCATGATGAGTGAACAGGCTGCGATCAGGATGATATAGTCGGACGTTTTCATGGTCTCTTGCGGGGTTGGAGTTTGAAAATCTTGGGACTCTTCCGAAGGTAAAGAGAACAGCGGGGACGCTGCGGCGGAGTCCGTTTCGTCGCGGAGGGATGCGGAGTCCTGGAAGATCCGCACATCACCTTTTTCCGGTGAATCGTCCTGCCAGAGGAACCAGCCGTCGTCTTCAGCCTGCGGATCATAGACGTACGCACACTGCCATCGCGGCGGGAAAAAGTTCCTGTGGATGTAGAGGTCCATGTCGGAAAGGAAAATTCCGAAACCCGGGTGTGTATGGTACCAGCCGACGATACGCATCCCGGGGTACTTTTCGGCCATCTGTTCATGGATCCAGTCCCAGGTCTCGCCGGTGAACGTGACCGCTCCGGACTGATTGTCGGCATACTTCCCCTCGATCCGCGCTTCGACACAGACCTGCCAGTTTTCCTCTTCATCCAGGCTGAGATTTCCGAGCAGTATGCCGCAGACTTCTTTATTCATGCTGCTTCGGCCATGACGTTTCATTTCGTCGATGACCGATTGCCTCACGAAGACCGGGCATTGGGAATCGTCAGGATTTTTTAGTGATTTCATTGGAATCTCCCTTTTTCTAAAGTCCGTATTCGACTCTGTCCGCCGACATTTCGTATCCGATCAGCTCGCTGTCCGTCCGTGCCCACACGATGTCGAAAAGCGGCAGTCCGCACTGTTTCAGAGTCCGGTCCAGCCACGTTTCTTCGCCCGTGACGGTAAAGAAGGTCTTCAGGATCCGATTTTTTCCGCATTTGGGGCAGAGCGCGTTTTCCGCCGTTGCTTTTCCAAACGGGATGAATGCTTCGGTCTCTTCTCCGCATGGAGCACACGTCATTTTTTCGAGGATCTCCTGATTGAATTCCAGTTGAACGCTGGCGCCAAGATCTTTTCTGGCGGTCTCAAGGAGTTCCCGGACGGTCATTTCCCGAACCGAGCGTTCCAGTGAAATGACCCGGTCTGCCGTGTCGTGACTCCAGCAGTCTTCCTTTCGCTGGTACTCGATCAGATACGAGTCCACCGAGATGCCGTTAAAGACGAAACCCTTTCCCGCGATCGTTTCCATGCCGTGAAGCAGCTTGACGGCTTCCTGGCACTGAACGCCTGCGATGATGGAACTGATGGTCGGCGTCGTCGGCGTCTTTCCAAGCTCCATTTCCGAGCGGGTCAGGAGATTGCACGATCGGCGTTTGTTCAGGAGGACCCAGTCCATTTCGGACATGGTGCACTCATAGCACGGTCCGTCCGGTTCGAAAACGCGCGCGACTCCGCTGATCTGTTCGATCGCGCCGTCGATCCACGGTTTGTTCAGTTTGAGGCAGTTTCGGTTGATCGAAAGGCGAGCTTCCCGATTGTCGAGACCGCCAAGCACGATGTCCGCCCAATGATAGACTCCCGCGCCGAAATCGTGAAGCACGTTGCCGTGAAATGCCCGGACGTTCATTTCCGGGTAGATCTCTTTTGCGCTGCGTGCGGCAGTTTCGGCTTTGGACGCCCCGTTGTCCTCCTTGCGGTAGAGGACCGAACGGGAGAGATTGGAGTTTTCGATCCGGTCCAGGTCGGCGATCAGGACGTTTCCGATCCCGAGAAGTGCGAGATTTTTCACGATCTCATTCCCGAGAGCTCCCGCTCCCACGACGAGGACTTTTGCATTTCGCAGTTTCTCCTGATCCCACCATCCAATGAGACTGAAACGCTGGAATCTGCTTTCTTCCGGCGATTCGAGTTCCGTGAGATCGATGGTGAGTTTTTCTCCCGTTGGGACGGGATTTTTTTCAGGAGTCGTTTTGTCGGCGGTTTCGTCAAACATGGCATCCTCCCGCGGTGATTTCGGGCTGAAGCCGAATGACGTCGCCGTCTTTCGCTCCAACGTCTGCGAGACACTGGGTGTCCTGAAGCTGTTTCCCGCTGGCTTTGTGGTGG
>CAZRGJ010000555.1:0-2438 GCA_964599445.1 uncultured Planctomycetaceae bacterium
CTGCACTCGCCGGCGTGCAGGATCCAGATCTGCCGAATACGGAAAGACATTCAGCACCAGAACCGCCGTCCCTTTGCTGACGCGGCTTCGCACAGGACCACTGCCAGGCCCTGCACCGGGAACCATGACCATCGCAGGGAACGGCCCCGGTTTCTTTTTAGGGAGCGCAAGCCAGCCGAAACGGCATTCTCCATCCAGTGTGGGGACCGTGACTCGAAAAATCGCCATGGACCCCGTGCTGTGCGAAACGACCTCTTCCAAACGAACAGCATCCGCCAGCGCATTTTGACGGGCCAGACGCTCTTTCCAGAACAGAAGAAAATCCGACGGCATTTCCTGACCGGGAGTAATTTTTTCCGGCTCAAACGCGAAACCGGCCGTTTCGGAAAACGTCAGAGCATCTTCGCCGTTTGCGGTCAGTCCGCAATCTGTGAACCTCATTCCCGTTTCCGGCTCGAAGTCGGCCGTGAGCGTCAGGAAAGCAGGCTGCGCGAGCGTTTCAGAAACACGGACAGGCATCCCGTTTGAAAGAGAGATCTCCCGCCGGCTCACCGTCGTGCCGAAGTCATTCTGAAAATGCAGAGAAAGGCGTCCGGAATCCGCAGGTTTCCCGTTTTCGTCCGTCACGCGGATCCACATTTCCGCAGGCTCTCCGCACCGAAAAACACGCTCAGTGCGGACCGGCTCGATTGAAATGGAATATTGCGACGTGTTTACGCTCACGCTCTCACTCACATTCAGTCTTCGTATCCGTTCGGGTGCTTGACGTGCCAGTCCCACGCACTCTGAATGATCGATTTCAGATCTGGATACTGCGGATCCCAGCCGAGTTCCTTACGGATCGTTTCACTTCCGGCGATGAGGACGGCCGGGTCGCCTTCACGGCGCGGCGTGAGTTCCGCAGGAATGGGATGACCGGTGACTTCACGGGCAGTCTCGATGACCTGCTTGACCGAGTATCCCTGGCCGTTTCCCAGATTGTACTTGCAGCTTTCACCGCCTTTGAGCAGTTTTTCAAGCGCGAGAATATGCGCCTGCGCAAGGTCCGCGATGTGGATGTAGTCGCGGATGCACGTTCCGTCCGGCGTGTCGTAGTCGTCGCCGAAGACCATGATCTTCTCGCGTTTTCCCTGCGCGACCTGAAGCACGAGCGGAATGAGATGGCATTCCGGATCGTGCGCTTCACCGCGTTCCTCACTTGCGCCCGCGGCATTGAAGTAACGCAGCGCAACGTAACGGAAGCCCTTCACGCGGTCCAGCCAGTACAGGTAGCGCTCGATGATCGCCTTCGATTCGCCGTACGGACTGCCCGGCACGATGCGTTCCTTCTCCGTGATGGGCATCGATTCCGGATCGTCAAAGAGGTTGGCGGTGCTGGAAAGGATGAATTTGTCGATTCCCATTTCGAGCATGGCGGAAAGAAGATTCGCGGCATTGGAAACGTTTTCGCCAAGATATTTGAAAGGATCCTGCACAGACTCGCCAACGAGTGAATATGCCGCAAAGTGCATGACGGCATCCGGTTTGTGCGTCTTCAGGGCAGCGAGGATCTCCTCTTTTTTCGCCAGATCGCCCAGCACAAATTCCGCTTTGGGATGCACTGCCGCACGGTGTCCCTGGTAGAGATTGTCGAAGACCACCACATCATAGCCGGCTTCCACGAGCTTTTCTACCGTCACGCTTCCAATGTATCCGGCACCTCCGGTCACGAGAACTTTCATTTTCGATCTCCTTTTAATTTTTTCAAACGCTTCATTTATTCAGAAAGAGACGGATCTTCTCCGCAGTTTCCATGCACTCCATTTTACTCTTTTTTCAAATTTCGGCAAGCCCCGCAAAAATAAAATTTCAAGAAAAGCAGGAAAAGTACACAAAATTCCCGATTTTCAGTGAAGTCAGATCTGCATTCCGAGCGATTTTGATAAAATACGGAATCGTCCAACGGAACCGAAATTTACGTACGATTCCGATTCAAAATTACGTTCAATCGTTCAGAAACTCAGGCAGGGAATGCAGGAAAGGAATCCGCCATGGCTGGAATTTTGGGAATCGTCGGAACACCACGCGCTTCGGAGATCTTCCCCCAAATGCTTCGTTTTGCGCAGCTCTATCCGTGGTACGAGACGCGCATCTCCCGGCATGATCTTGCGGTCTGCGGGCTGAAAGACCTTGGAGAATGTGCGGTACAGGGAGATTTCACGCTTCTACTCTACGGAGAGATCTTCCAAATGCCGACCCCGGAAACCGTCCGTCCCGCGACACTGACTCTCCAGGCTCAGGAACCCGCCGTCAATGCCGACGCGTCCGCCATCCAGAATCAGGAACCCACCGTCAATGCCGACGCGCCCGTCATCCAGAATCAGGAACCCGCCGTCAATGCCGACGCGTCCGCCATCCGGAATCAGGAACCCGCCGTCAACGCCGACGCGCCAGCAGTC
>CAZRGJ010000556.1:0-2437 GCA_964599445.1 uncultured Planctomycetaceae bacterium
CTCGACGCTTACCTTGATGAGATCATCTCGCAGATCGCGGCAGCACAGGAACCGGACGGCTACCTCTACACGTCCCGCACGATCTACCAGAAGGCAAAGGACAAAAAAGGCCAGTACATGCCGCCGGGAGGGCCCGAACGCTGGTCCAATACCGGAGGCCATGAACTTTACTGCGTCGGTCACCTTTACGAAGCCGCGTACGCGCACTATCTCGCGACCGGAAAACGGAATCTGCTCGACATCGCGCTGAAATCCGCAAATCTGATCTGCGATACGTTTGGCGTCGGCAAATTCCAGAACTGGCCGCCGGGACATCAGGAGATCGAGATCGGTCTGGCGAAGCTCTACCGTCTGACTGGTGAAAAGAAGTACCTCGACACCGCAAAATACTTCCTCGACATCCGCGGGCAGAAGGAAGGCCGTACGTATCCGATCTACGGCCAGTACAGTCAGGACCATCTCCCGGTCATTGAGCAGAAAGAAGCCGTCGGACACGCCGTCCGCGCGTGCTATATGTACTGCGGAATGGCGGACGTCGCGGCTCTGACCGGCGATAAAGCGTACACGGACGCGATCCTGACGATCTGGAAAGACGTCGTGGAACGCAAACTCTACATCACGGGCGGGATCGGCGCGCAGCCTCGCGGTGAAGCATTTGGTCCGGCTTACTATCTCCCGAACGACACGGCGTACTGCGAGACCTGCGCTCAGATCGCCGGTGTCTTCTGGGCGCACCGTATGTTCCTTGACTCCGGAAAAGCGGAATACTATGATGTCCTTGAGAAGATCCTCTACAACGCGCTCATTTCCGGCATCAACCTCGAAGGAAACCGTTTCTTCTATCCGAACGTCCTCGAAGTCCCCGTCCGCCGTGAACGCAGTCCGTGGTTCGGCTGCTCCTGCTGTCCGAGCAACCTCTGCCGTTTCCTGGCCTCCATGCCGGGTTACGTTTACGCCGTGAAAGACGATGCAGTCTACGTAAACCTCTTCACCAACTCGAAGACGGAACTCGACGCGAAAGTGAACGGCGAGACCGCCAAAGTCGCGCTTGAGCAGAAGACGAACTATCCGTGGGACGGCAAGATCTCCGTCACGACGAAGACCGCCGGACGCTACACGCTAAAAGTCCGTATTCCGGGCTGGACGCAGGGTATCGTGACGCCGGGCGAAGAACAGCTTTACTCTTTCATCGAAAAGGAAACTCCGGCCTGGACCGCATGTCTGAACGGTGCCGCGCTCGAAAAACCGGAGATCGTGGACGGATTCCTGACGCTGACCCGCGACTGGAAAGCGGGCGACGCGATCTCGCTTGATTTCCCGATGCCGGTCCGCCGTGTTCTGGCTGACGAACGCGTTGAAGCCGACCGCGGCAAGGTCGCCTTCCAGCGTGGCCCGATCGTCTTCTGCGTCGAGCAGCAGGACACCGACACGAAATCGCTCTTCGCGCTTCAGGTCTCCGACAACGCGAAGATCACAGAGAAATGGGAAGGCGAAGAACTCGGCGGTATCCTGACGCTGAATGTTCCGGTGACGGAATTCACGAAAATGACGACGGGATCCGACGTGACTTCCCGCAAAACGTCGATCCGCATGATCCCGTACTATGCGTGGGCGCATCGTGAACCGCGTCAGATGACGGTTTGGCTTGCGCGTGAAATGTCGGCCGTGAAACCGCTGACGTTCCTCTCCGGAGCGGAAGTGAAGGCGTCCGATTTCGTCAAGGACGAGCACTTCATGCGTAACGGTCTGATTCCGACGGACGTCAAAGACCGCAATCATCCGCGTATGCACTGGTGGCCGAAGACGGGAGCGAACCTCTGGGTCGAGTACCGTTTCCCGGAAGCCGTGACGCTCAGCAGCACGCGGATATTCTGGTTCGATGACCGCGACTACGGCCACTGCCGCGTTCCGGAATCGTGGAAGCTCTTCTACCTGGACGATGCGGGCAAATGGCAGCCGGTCAGCAATCCGAGCGGTTTCGGCACGGAGTTCTTCAAATTCAACGAAACGACGTTTGACGCCGTGAAGACGAAGGGGCTCCGCCTCGAGATCCAGTCCCAGAAAGAATGGGCCGGCGGCATTTACGAGTGGGAAGTGAAGTAAAAGATCCGCTCGCGGCCGTATGGAAGCCTGAAACCGTTTTTTTCGCGGTTTCAGGCTTTTTTTCTATCCTGAAATCGGCAATTACACCTTGACAATGAAATTTTTACATGTTATAATATCGTTTATAGTGTGCAAAATTTAGCCGATAACGTAATTTCCGAGGTTGCCGTAAGACAAAGGAAAGATCCTCTATGGGAAAATGTGAATCCGCCAGCATTGGCTTTGAAAAACAAATATGGGATGCAGCGTGTGTGCTGCGCGGCAATATGGACGCGTCCGAATACAAGTCCGTTGTTCTGGGCTTGATTTTCCTCAAATATATTTCCGACCGCTT
>CAZRGJ010000557.1:0-2430 GCA_964599445.1 uncultured Planctomycetaceae bacterium
TCTTTCATCGGCTGCTTAACAAAATTTGTTTGTTTTTTGAGTGAACACGCTCTAGGAATTAGAGAATCCGATATTTATGCAAAATTCTAGGCGATCTCTAAAATTTTCTGTTTTTAAACAGGCAATTTTTAAAAAACTCGTTAGTCACCACAAGTGTAAATACGATTATAACATGGGGAGAATATGTTGTCAATGGGGGATTTCTGGGGAAAATTTCTTAAAATTTTGCCGATTTTGAGATCAAGGAGCGGGCGGTAACTTGATTTTTGGTCAATGTCTGTGGGGAAACCAGATTTTTTGCTGGAAATTTGAAAAAAGGGGAGTTTTTTTCACCGCCCCCCCTTCCGGGAAATGAAAAATCTGGTAGAATGTTTTGTATTGAGAGGACCTTCAGAATGGGTCCTGGCAACGGGAGAGCACGAACCTGGTCAGGGGTTTGCGCCAGCAGCCATAAGTGTAGCCTTTCGTGTGTTCAGGATCCTTTCTGGAGGTTTTTTTCATTGAGAGAGATTCCAGATCGTGTGAAATCGTTAAAATATGCCGGTTGTGCGGTGTTTCTTCCGTTTTTTTTTATGAATCTGGGGTAAAATCTGCTTTCCGCCCTTGACAGTCCCCCCTGTTTTCGGGTACACTGTATGGAATGAAGTTTTCGTTTTATTCTGCAACAGGCCGAGACCCACCTGATGTTTTTGGGCTGCCGCAGAATGGAAACCTTTAGTTTAGAATTTAAGTTGAGCTGATCATTGCGCAGCCGTCGCAGATCCTTTCCCTTTTATTTTTTTGGGGAAAAGACAGACACCCGCCTTTAAAGTCAGGTGAAACGCACACAATGAACGAAAAATCCAGTACGATTACTTGCACGATTTCCAGGACTTTCGATGTGGCCCATATGCTCATCGCAGTCCTTCCTCCGAAAGAACTTCTCGAAGAACCGCTGGCTGTTCAGCTTCAGGCGGTTGAGGATCAGGTTCGTGCCTGTATCTCGCAGAATGCGCCGAGTGCCAAAGTCATCCAGCAGACCGTTTTTCTGAAAAATTACGAAGATCGGCATTCCTGTCAGGAATTTTGGCGCAATGTTTACGGTCCCGCTCTACCGGTCAATGTTTACGTTCCGCAGGCACCGAGTGACGGGCAGCTCCTGGCGGTCGAGGTCATTGCGCAGGAGTGCGGGACGGGCAGCGATCCGGCACAGGTGATCCACGAGAAGGAAAATCTCACGATCCTGAAGCATTCCGGCGTCACTTGGTACTATGCTTGCCAGCAGGAGCCGGCGGACTATTCCTGGAGTATGTACTCGCAGTCTGTCGAAATGTTTCAGGAGCTGGACAAAACGTTCATCTCCCAGAAGATCCCGTTTGAGAACGTGATCCGCACCTGGCTCTATCTTGGGAACATTACCGAGCCAACGTACAGTGAACTGGAAGGGGAGACGCAGCGGTACAAGGAGCTGAATCGCGCACGTACGGATTTCTTCCGCGACATCAGCTTCTTTGACGGGCTGACTGCGAAACCGTGGACGCACGCGGTCTATCCGGCCAGTACGGGAATTGGCGCGAATGGCGATACGGTTGTCATGAGCGCATTGGCCGTCAAATTCGACGATCCGGAAAACGGATGCGTCATTCCTCTGGAAAATCCGCATCAGACCTCGGCGTTCGATTATGGCGAGCAGTACAGCATCAAGAGCCCGAAATTTGCGCGTGCGCTTTTGCTTGCGAGCGAAGATTCGGGGATCATTTTTGTCTCCGGCACGGCAAGCATTACGGATCAGGAGACTCGGTATCTGGACGATCCGCTGAATCAGACGGAACTGACGCTGGACAATATTGAGATCCTGATCGCCGAGGAAAATCTCAAAGCGCACGGTAAACCCGGTTTTGGATGCCCGCTTGACGGACTGGTCTTGGCCCGTGTGTACGTAAAGTATCCGGAACACCTCGAAACGATCCGTGCTGTCTGTGAACGCAGGATCCCGAACGTTCCGAAGATCTACACGATCGCGGACGTGTGCCGGCCGGATCTTCTTGTAGAGATCGAAGGAATGGCCGACGTTGGTCCTGCGAGCCGGGTCGAAAGAGGCTAGCCTTTGCTTTTACGGTATTTTCCAAAGCTCTTCCGTCAAACGAAGAGCTTTTTCATTTCATGATGTGAGGAAAATGCACTGCATGTGTTCGTCTCTTTGGCTGCCCCTCAGTTTCTTCTTTTGATTTCTCTGCGGCAGGAGCGTCTTGGGGGGGCTGCATCAGGCATCGGGAATGGGGAACGTTTTTCTTTTTTCAGAAATGGAGAAAAATTTTTTCCGGAACCCTTGAAATTTTTTTGGGAGACGCTAAAATAAAAGAGTAGGTGAATCATCAGAATGGAGGGAGATTCTCATGGATCCGATCCTGGACCGCTGGAATCAGGCATTGAAAGAGATTCGCGCAGCCG
>CAZRGJ010000558.1:0-2429 GCA_964599445.1 uncultured Planctomycetaceae bacterium
GTACTTTTTCATGATCGCCGCTCTTGCGCTGTTCTGTCAGACCGTCAGCTTTCTGTATGCCGGGTCGCTTTACCAGACCATTTTGGTCACGTTTTCGATCTCGATCCTCTGGATCTTTGCTGTTGACCGGGCACAGAGGCTCGGAACATGGGGAGCGTGGTGGATCGCGGGGGGCGTGGGCGTCGGGAGCTTTTTTCTGAGTGAGATCCTGCCGCTTTTGGTACGCGAAAGCGGTTTTGCGATCGATTATGGATTTTGGGGGATCTTTTTTCCTTTAGCGGTCTGGCTTGCCGAAGGGTACTGGACCCGGCTGGCGGCCGCTGCGCTTGTTCTTGCTGTTTTGAGCCTTTCCGACGGTATTTTGATCCAGTGGCTTTCGCTTCTCGCACTGGTTCCGCTTGCGCTTTACAGCGGGCAGCGGGGAAAATGGAATCTGAAATGCCTTTTCTATATTTACTATCCTCTGCATCTTGTGGTCCTTCATCTTTTGAAATGATCTGCGGGAGAGGGAGGTGCGGACCTTTTTCCCGCAATTCGCTTTCGGAACATTCCGACTTTTTCATGAAAGTGGACGAATTTCAGTTTTTTTGCGAAAGTTAATGATTTTTTAGAGAATGTTCTGCATGGCGGCGGTTTCGCGATGCTCTCCCCCTTGAATTTACTGACTGTTTCTGATATACTGAATGAGTTGGCGTCGTTTGGGACGCTTTCCTGCCTGAAAAGTTTTCAAAGAAGGAAGTGAAAGGAATTTTGCTCATGAAGAAATGGATATTTTGTCTTGCGTGCCTTTTGTGTCTGACAGTCCAGGTGAATGCCGGTGAGAAAAAGGCTTTGCTCATCATGCTGGACGGTCTGCGTTCCGACGCGCTTTACTCCGGTGCGTCGCCGAATATGGATTCTCTCATGGACGGCACGTGGGCGGAAGGATACCGCGGGGCGTTTACTTACCAGGCGCACACGAATCTCGACGCGGCTCCGTCGAGTGCCACGAATCACGTCGCGATCGCCACGGGAGTTACGGCAGCCAAGAACAAGGTGTTTAAGAACGGACAGATCAAAGATGGCGTTTACGATGAATACCCGACCTGGCTCCAGCGTGCGCGGAAAGCGGATCCGGAGCTCGTTTCCGTCTGGCTCTACAATTGGAACGAAGACGCGAACATGAAGACGGACGCGACCTACCAGAATCGCCATGGCGGCGGAATTGCGGGGGATGAAAAACTCGTGGACGAGACCTGCCGGATCCTGGCTGGTACTTTCCCGGATACGGAAGGCGCGAACGGCACGAAGTGGACGCAGGGAAAAGACGTGGACGCGATCATGCTCTACCTGGACGCCATCGACGGGCTGGGGCACCGGCATAATTTCTCGGTCAATTCGGACAAATACTTTGAATCGATCCCGTACTATGATTCGATGATCGGCAAGATCCTCGAAACGATCAAAAACCGCCCGAATTTCGCAAACGAAGACTGGATGATCGTCGTCGTCTCGGACCACGGCGGAATTTACCGGACGCACGGTGTCGTCGGATGCGAAAACTGCTACACGATCCCGATGATGGTCTCCGGCAAAAACATCAAGCCGGGCAAAATGGTTGGCCAGCCGCTCAACTGCACCTGCGCGGCATATCTGACGCAGCACATGACCGGTTCCATTCCGGAGTGCTTCGACGGCTTCATTCCGGAAACGGCTCCGGAAGTTTCCGCGGATCTTGAAAATCCGGTCACCGACCCGGCGCAGCTCAAAAACGCGCAGGACGGCGATTTCAGTTTCGCGATCTGGTTCAAGTCGAATGGTCCGCAGGAAGGCGACCCGGCTCTGGTTTCGAACAAAGACTGGCGTTCCGGCCGGAATCCCGGTCTTGCGCTTGCGGTTTACGAGGACAGAGGGACGACCCCTGCCGTCACGCTGAATCTTGGCGACGGAAAGGCCCGCGAAGACATTCGCCAGCTCTTCTACAATCACGGGGAATGGACGTTCTTCGGCGTCACTGCGGACCGGGACGGAAACGCTCTTCTTTACGTCGGGACGCAGAACGGGAGACTTCAGTTCATCTCGGACGACATTTCGACGCTCAAAACGCTCGTTTCGGGCCTGAACTGGAACATTGGGCAGGACGGGACCGGCGCGTATGATCGCAAACTCAACGGCGAAACGCGCGGATTCCAGTACTGGCCGGCCGTGTTGACGGAGGACCAGATGAACGCACTGTTCACGCAGGGACTCGCGAAATAGCGTGTCGAAACGCTCTGTTTTTTGAATTTCAGGGAGACTCGTACCGTGCGGGTCTCCTTTTTTCTATCCATTTTTCCTGCCGTTCTCTCTCAGGCCGAAAATTTTTTTGGCACCCCCCCTTGATATATATATATATACTGGCAACCTCGAAAAACCACGTTTTTTACAAAAGATTACCCAACAAAAAGCAT
>CAZRGJ010000559.1:0-2420 GCA_964599445.1 uncultured Planctomycetaceae bacterium
AAATGGCCGTGAAATAATTTCGATTTAAAAACAAAGAACGGGGTGTGGTGTGCTGAATAGTTTTGTTTTTGAAACTAAGCAGAACGGTCCGTCCTGAAGTAAACGTTGCCCCGGCAGATGTCGGAAAGTTTTTTGAATATGAAACGACCTGTTTTCCAGAGCTTCCTCGTATATGGAGTGCATTTTGCGGCAGTCCTTGCTTTCGTGCTGACTGTCGGCGGGTGTGCGTCCATGAAAAATTCATCGGTGAAGCCGATGGGGCAGGGGCATATGGATCTGAGTGAAGTCGAACGTCAGCTGAAAGAAGAGCCGGATCCCCAGGTGAACATGACAGAGGTCGAGGAAGCCGCGCAGTATTTCGAGGAAGAGGATCAGTCCCTTTCGGCAATGACTGCAGAGAAATTCTCAAAGCGGCTGAAGCTGGCGTGCCTGAAGCTGGTGCGTCTGGAACCGAATGAAGAGATCGCGCTTGCGCTTTTTGAGCAGGGGGTCCAGCTTTTCGAGCAGGGCGAGTACGAGGACGCCGCTGACAAACTGGGCTGGGCGGGATTCCGCTGGCCGGAAACTCCGCTGGAAGAGGACGCGCTGTTTTTGCGGGCGGAGTCGCTCTTTTTCGCGAATCGGTATGCGAAGGCGCAGCGTGCGTACGAGAAATTGCTGAAGCGGTTTGATTCGACGCGCTACATGGACCGCGTTTCTCCGCGTCTCTTTGCGATCGCACAGTACTGGGAGAAGCTGGACCAGATCTACGACTACCATCCGCTGGCCGCGAATTTTTCGGACAAAACGCGCCCGGTCTTCGGAACGTTCGGAAACTCGATCAAGGCGTACCGGACCATCACGATGCACGATCCGAACGGTTTGTGGGCGGAACATGCGATGATGGCGGCGGGGAATGCGAACTACATTCGCGGCGAGTATTTTGACGCGGCGAATTTTTACGATGATCTGATCAAGAACTACCCGCAGTCGAAGCATCTTCTTCCGGCGTGCGAGCTGAACCTTTCATCGAAACTCCTGATGTATCAGGGACCGGAGTACGACGGCACGGCTCTGAAGGATGCAGAAGTGCTTACGGACCGTCTTTTGACGCAGTTCGGCTCACAGCTGAAGGATCGCCGTTCGGCTCTCATCGAAACGAAGAACAAAATCACGGAAGCATATGCGGAACGGGATCTGCACATCGCGGAATTTTACGTGACGAAACGATACTATAGTTCCGCCCGAATGTACTTCCAGCTGGTCATGCAGGACTATCCGCAGACGAAGAGCGCGGCACGTGCGCGGGAGCGTTTTGAAGAGATCCGTGATCTTCAGGATCCGCCGGACCATTTTGCGTGGCTGAAAAAGATTTTCCCGGAAGATTAGGGTGAGACGATGCAGTGGCGATTTCTGATCCTGACGGCATTCTGCTGCGTGCTTTCCGCTTTGTGCGGATGCCGGGCGTACAATCTGGGAAACCAGGGGCTTTTCCCTGCGGATATTCGGACAGTCGGCGTTTCCATTGCCGCGAATGAGACCTGGCGGCATGGCTACGGGGAGCGTTTGACGGAGGCTCTGGTGCGGGAGATCGAAACACGGACGCCGTACAAGGTGGTTCCGGAATCCCGGGCGGATATGCTTCTGAAGGTCACCATCACCGATGAGAACAAAAACGTGACGTTTCAGAACGACTGGCTCGATCCGCGCGAACTGCTTTTCAACATGACGGTGAATGTGCAGTGGATCGACCGAAAGACGATGGAAGAACGTAAAGCGCAGAATATCGATTTGCGTCAGGACGCACTGGCCATTTCTTCGAGTACTCCTCTCGTGACGGAAGTCGGACAGTCAAACGCGACGGCATCGCAGACGGTGATCCAGAATCTGGCGCAAAGTATCGTCGGGATGATGGAAAATCCATGGTGATGGTAAGCAGCTCGCGAATGAAGAAGGGCGTTTTCAGAGTCGAAACTTTGAAAACGCCCTTTTCATGCTTTTTTTCAGGAATCTTTCCTGATAGTGAGAAAAAAAATCAGCTTCCCTGCTGTTTCTCGCGTCCTTGCGCCCATAGTATGAAGCATTTTGAAATTTTTTCAAGAGGGAGGGGGCGGAACTTTTTTTTATTTTTTTGCGAAAAACGCTCGGGGGGGCTCTTCACTTTTTGTGGATTTTGACTAAAATCAGACATATACTTTATGCAAGACGCACTTTTTTGAATTTTGGACGGTCAGGATGACGCAAGAAAAAAATTTTGAAAATTTTTTCCAAAAAACCGGAAAAGGGGTGGATCCGGGGTGGATCTGGCCCGGTTTGGGGTTTGGCGTCTTTTGGTCCTTGGGGATTTTTTTGATCTTTCGGAGGATTTCCGGTGCGTTGATCCTGCCTTTTCCGGTTTGGGGCATCGGAGTTTTTTCTTTCGTCTTCGGAGGTTTTCTTCT
>CAZRGJ010000560.1:0-2419 GCA_964599445.1 uncultured Planctomycetaceae bacterium
TCCTGCAGGAGTACATTCCGGAGCGGGACGGCTGGCGGAATGTGCCGCTTGCGGAAGACGGAAAGACACTGGTTCTCCAGACCGGCACACGATACCGGATCCTGCCGAAACTTGCAGGCGGAACGCTCGAACATGCTGCCCAGATCGATTGTTTTGCCCAGACGTGGGAAAAACGCGGCAGTTTTTTCAAACCGATCCGGATCGGAACGACGGAGTGGAATCGAAACCGTCGTGAAAGTCAGACGGTTTATGTTTCAAACTGCGGCGTGGAGTGGATCCCTAAAGAGACGGGGGAATTCGCGTTGAAACTGCGTGTGATTTTGGACGCGGAAGAAAATCGGTCGCAGTCGAGTCCGTGTTTTTTGAATCAGACATGGGGAACGTCTGCGGAACCGGCAGATGCTTTCGTTGAGATGCCGCGGATCGTTGTGCAGGAAAACGCTTCGGAGACGATGGAGCCGAAAATTTCCGAATCGAAAGAGTAAAGCAGAAGAGCCTGCGGGAAATTTCAGGTTTTCTTCGGCTCTTTTGGCGGATTTGTGGACCGGGTGCTTGACAGACGGGGGAAATGGTGCTAAAATCAGGGGCAGCGTTTTTGCTGGAAAGTGATTTTTCGTCCCACCGAGCTGTTTGAAAGGAATGCGTATGAAAATGTTTCGTTTTGTTTTTTCTTTGGCTTCTGTCCTTCTTGTACTGGCGTTTAGCATGGGGACGGCAGCCGCGGCCGAATTTCGCTGTGAAGGTGAGTATCCGCATCATCTTCAGGGGTTTACGTCGGACGGCGAGTCGATTTTTTGGAGCTTCACCAGCGTTTTGATGAAAAGCGACCTGAACGGAAAGCGTCTCATGCAGATCGACGTACCGGCGCACCACGGCGACTGCTGTGTTGTGGATGGAAAACTCTACGTCGCGACGCACCTGAACTGGCCGAATGCGGATCAGTCGGCATGGATCTACATTTACGACTGCAAAGACCTTGCGCTTCTGGAAAAGATCAGCATTCCGGAACTGGACACGGTGGGGCTGGACGGGATCTCGTTCCATGACGGCTTTTTCTATCTCTGCTGCGGGAAGGTCGTGGAAGACCCGACGCCGTTCTGCCGTATTTTCAAGATGACGAAAGATTTCCAGGTCGTTGACCGCCGCCATGTTCCCGGCCGGACGGTTTACGGGATCCAGGCGTTTGCGTGGGCGAACGGATCTTTTTGGCTCGGCACGTACGGCAAGGAAGGGACGATCCAGTGCGATGCGGACCTGAAGGTCGTCGGGAAGCATAAGATCGACGCGAGTGTCGGCGTTTACGAGCTTCCGCCGTCGGAAAATGGTGAACCGCGCCTCATGATCGCGACAAACCATCGCGAGAATGGCGAAGCGAACCGCAACTGGGCGCTTGCCCGGTCGGCAGTCCTGAAAGACGGTCAGCTGGTTTGGGAAGATCAAGCGAAACAGTAAAAAACAGCTCCCCGAGTGTTCACGAAAAGGAACGTTCGGGGAGTTTTTTTCTCGGAAAATTTGAAAGCCCCCGCCCCCTCACCGATTCCTGTCCAGCTGGATCGCATACCAGATCCAGATCGGGATCTCCGGCAAAAAATAGAACAGCAGACCAAGCAGGATGAAGAACCAGACGACGAGCCAGAAGACTCCCGAAATGGCAAAATAGTAAAGTGCCGTCAGGATCTTTTTTTCATATCGTGTTCTCCTGTTTCTCTAATCCGCGTCTAACGCATGAAATGAATACGGCAATACTCCAAGCCGAAAATCAGGACGAGGCACACGATCAGGGCAAGATTTGTCCAAAAAATAAATTTAGCGGCCGGATAACGGGAATCTTCTTTGTTTCGGCGCATGAGACGATACCCGACCCAACAGCACGGAATCGGAAGGAGGCACGTGAAAATCAAAAAGCTCATCCAAAGGAAGGGAAACCAGGGGATCGAGCGGGTCCGTTCGCCGAGTCCATGTAGTGACCAGCCCAAGAGGTCAGGCGATAAACAGAGCATAAAACAGGCGGTTCCTGCCGCAGCGAGCCAGTAAAGGATACGTGAGATCATTTCTTTCATCGTGAGTCTCCTGCTGTGGGCGATCAAGTCTGGGAAATGGGCATTCGGGCGTTTTTTGTGAATGGGAAACCTTTAAAACAAAAGTTTGCAGAACGGGTAAATCAGAAGAAGTCCTGCATTAAACAAAAAAAGAAATAGAGGACCGACCGATCGCCGCTCTTTTCTGTCCAGGAGCAGGATGACTTCGGATCCCAGACAACACAGGAGCGGAAGAAAAAACACAAACCCGTGTTCGATCGGGACATTGGGGAAATTTGGAGAAACTCTTTGCAGACTGGTCGTGAATGTCAGCCAAATAAATGGAAATAACCAGATCATGCCCCACGCAGTCCCCATGATCGTGAGGACGTAAAATACGT
>CAZRGJ010000561.1:0-2414 GCA_964599445.1 uncultured Planctomycetaceae bacterium
AACTGTATGCTTCCGTGTGTGCAGGCCGCCCGGGAGGTGGAATCGTGTGCGGGCGTGATCGTGACCGGTTCGAAAGAAACGGGGCTTGAGGTCCTTCCGCGGGAATTTCATGAGGACGAGATCTACTGGGTCGAGGATGAGATCCGGGCACTGAAAGGGAGTCTGCCATTTTCGACGGAAGCCGTCACGGTCGTCGCGCGGCATGAGAATCATCCGAACTGGTCTCAGACTGCGGAAGGAAGCGACTTTGACCATTCTCCGTGGCCGGCGGGAACAGGTGAAGAGTCTTTCGGCCCGGCGATCCAGTCGACGATCCCGATCGGGTCCAGTACGCAGGAGTACATGACGGGGGTTTTGCTAGGGAATCCTGCGAAACTTCGCCGAGTTGTTCCGCATACTGTTTTTTCGACGTCTCAGTCTTCTGTCTCGGGTACGGCTGCCGAGTTTTTCTCTGATTCTCTGCGAAGTCTGAACGAGAGCAGTTCTGTCTGGGAATCGATCCCCTCTCCGGACGGCAAACTCCGTACCGCGTGGAGTCCGGCTCCCGTACCGACGAATCCGGATGATCCTGCCGTCATTCTCTACACGTCGGGGACGACGGGGTTTCCGAAGGGGGCGCAGCTGACGCATTTCAATCTTCACTCCAATGCGCAGTTCGTCCGTGAGTACATGACGGGCTACCAGCCGGGGAAACGTACGCTCGCGATCCTTCCGTTCTACCATTCTTTTGGTCAGACCGTGGTGCAGAATGCCGCGCTGTTTTCGGGAGCCACGATCGTGATGGTGCCGCGGTTTGATCCGAAACGGGTCCTGCAGACGATCGCAGAAGAGCGGGTGAACGTCATTGCGGGGGTGCCGACGATGCTCATTCACCTGGCTCGGATGCAGAATCGGCAGAAACTGGACGTTGATTGCGTGCATGAGATCATTTCGGGCGGTGCGTCGCTTTCGATCGCATCGTTTGAGGAAGTGCAGAGAGAGTTTTCCAATGCCTCGATGCTTGAGGGCTACGGACTTTCCGAGACGAGTCCGCTCGCGACGGCCGTGACTCCGGCAATGCAGCATCGTCCTGGCTCTATCGGCCGGGAGATCTCCGGCGTGCAGGTCCGCATCATGCGCCCGGATCATTCGTTTGCGAATCCGGAGGAAGTCGGCGAGATCGTCATCCGCGGACATAACGTGATGAAAGGGTACCATAAGAATCAGCTCGCGACGCAGAACGCGTTCGTGCATTCGTGGTTCCTGACGGGCGACGTCGGCTATTGCGATGAGGACGGGTACTTTTATCTGGTGGACCGAAAGAAGGACATCATCATTCGTGCCGGGATGAATATTTATCCGCGTGAGATCGAAGAGGTCCTTTACGCACATCCGGAAGTCGCGCAGACGGCGGTGGTCGGTATCCCGCACCCGGTACACGGCGAGGACGTCATTGCATTCGTGACGCTCAAAACGCAGGCGGAAAGTGATGCGATGGCATTGTGCAGATACTGCCGAACACGTCTTGCGGCGTACAAATGTCCGCAAAGGATCATTTTGCTGGCCGAACTGCCGAAGGGACCGACCGGGAAGATCCTGAAACGGGAACTGCGTGCAATGCTGGAAAAAAATGAAGAAAATTGACCTTGCGTTAAAGACGGATTTTGTGTATAGTGTACCGCAGAAACCTTTTTCAGGTCAGGGATGAACTTCAGAAGGGATTTTTATGAGTAAACGTTTGATTTTCAATACCATTGGTCTGCTCGTTTTGAGTGTCCTTTTTGCGGGACTGTCCGGATGCCAGGCTCTGCGGGGCGGGAAAGATCAGGACTCGATGCCAAGCCGCGCAACGGTCATCAAACGTGAGTCGAACGATTCTTCGACCGTAAGCGGATGGGTCGGAGGTGAACGTCCGTCGTTTTGACGATGCGTTTTGACGGTGCGGTTCCTCTGCGGTACTGGGCCGGAGTGATTTTAGCGGGATCCCGTGAATGCGGGCTCTTCGCTTTTTGTGTGGATAGAGAAAATCCGTCTGATCTCGAGACGGAGAAGAAAGGGATGGGGAAAAGATGAGTTCCGACGCAACGGCTCGGCTTGACTTTGCGAGTGTTGATCTGGACCGCGGGAAACGGTGCGGCTTCCCGGAAGTCGTGTATGCCGAGGGAAAAACGACGGAGGCGGTCATCGCGATTTTCGAAAAACAGCTTGCGCGCGGGATCGCTCCGTACGCAACGAGACTGCGTCCCGAACAGATGGAACCGCTCAGGGAACGTTTCCCGGAAGGGATCCTGAATCGGACGGCACGGACGTTCCGTTTTCTGCCGAAAGACGAGGAGCTGGCAGGACGGTGTGTGGATCCGTGTGCGGAACAGAACGCGGAGCAGAACGGCGTTTCCGTCAAAAAACGCGGTCGAATCGCCATCGTGACGGCCGGC
>CAZRGJ010000562.1:0-284 GCA_964599445.1 uncultured Planctomycetaceae bacterium
CGAAGAGATACTCGCGCAGTTTTTGGGAATTAAAATTCAGGGCGGGATATTTCCAGGCCTCGGTGATGATTTTCCCGTTTTTGTCGCGTTTCACGAAATCGGGGTCTTTTTCGAGCAGGACTGCCGTCGGTCCGCAGTGAAGGTAGACCATATCGAGCATGACGCGCAGGCCGAGCGAGTGCGCGGTGTCGATGAACGATTTCAGATCCGCGTCAGTCCCGTATTCGGGATCCACATGGTAGAAGTCCTTCATCCGGTAGGGATTCCGCGGATTTTCCATGCCG
>CAZRGJ010000562.1:294-2413 GCA_964599445.1 uncultured Planctomycetaceae bacterium
TTCTGACGCGGACTCCAGAATTCGCGGTTCATGTCGTCGTCTGCGACGAAAACGGGGCAGAGGTAGACGATCGAGACGCCGAGATCCGCAATGTGCTGAAGTTTTCCCTCTGCGGCTTTCAGCGTTCCTTCCGGAGTGAAGGCTCGCGGGTTGATCTGGTACATGACGCCTTCCGCGATCCACTTTTTGGCGGGACGGGCGATCTGCTGATTCAGCGGGATCTCCTGAGTTTTCGCAGCGGATGCGGATGCCGGGACTGCCGTTTCGGGAGTCTGCGCGAAGGTCTGAATGCCCAGAAATGCGGGACCTGCCGAGAGCGCACACGCCAGCATGAAACGGGAAATGTTTTTTTTCATATTTTGGGGGCCTTTCGTAAAATTGGGATGGGAATGAGGAATGGAATGGGACGGAAGCACATGGAAACGAACGTAAACGGGAGTAGCCGAAATCGGATGCGTACCGAAACCACGTTTTCGTGCGTTTCTGTCTCAAAATAAAACTATTTTTTCACGTTTTCGGAGCGGATGCCGTACATGGTGCGTCCGATCTCGCGAACTTTGGCGATGATCTCCGGATACGGAGTGTCGGTGATGTCGATCAGCCCGATCTGGTAGTTTTCGCCGTCAAAGCGTCCCGTCGTGGCCTGCGCGCCGTACTGGAACCAGTGGGTACCGACGATGGCGGGGTTTTCAAGTGCGGAACGGACGTACGCATAGTATTTTTCCGCACGCTCGTTCTGGTCTTTCGCACCTCGCAGTCCAGTGTGGAAAACGCCGCGGTCCAATGCTCCGAAATGGAACTCGCCGATGATGCACGGTTTATCGATCCCTTCGGGGAGGCGGAAGCGTTTCAGATTTTCCTCGTACCGATTGTAGCTCATGACGTCCACGTATTTCGCCATCGCGTACGCGGCTGTGTCGCAGGTCCACGCGAAACGGCAGCCAAGGTCAAGCGTTTCCGGCGCCCCGGTACGGAGTTCTTCGTGAATGACCGCGAAGTATTTCTCCGCGATGACGGCATAGAAGGCGTCCAGATCCGGATTCATGGCGGGATCTTTTGGAACCGCAGTCGACTGGATGACTGCGGTCCAGTCCGCGTATGCTGTTTTCCAGACCTGATTGAGTTTTTTGATGGTGCCGTACTTTTTCTGAAGGAATTTGACGAACTCCAGTTTCGCCGGCTGGTCAGCAGGAGAACCTAGCGCGGCCTGCGCCAGGGAGTACTGACCGCCCCACGAGAGTTCATTATTCACGAACGCGCCGACGCAGTACGGACTGTTGAGCGCCTCCTGATTCGATTTTACGGAATTCCTGATCGATGTGCGGAATTCCTGGGTGAACGGATCCGGGAATTTCCCCCAGTATCCTTCGGAACCTTCGATCGGACGGCCGCCTGCGTAAAGCGTCACGACGTACGGCGTTTTCTGCATCTTGAAGATCTCGCCGCTTGACCAGTTCCCGATCGTGTTCATTCCCCAGCTCGCGAGCCGTTCGTGTGCCGACTCATTGTGCTTCGCCGCAAAATCGGGACCGTATTTGCGCTGGAGATTCGCCTGCGTCCAGTTGAACGTGCGGAATTCCCCCTTGCCGCCATAGTATCCGATGTGCGTCCACCCTTTTCCGTAGAATGGGGACTCTTTCGGGAGGTCCTCAAAATAGTGCTCGCGGTCCGAGATCGGTCCGTTTCCGTTCGACATTCCGACGCAGTCCGTACCGTGCGACCAGAAAAGATGGCCGTCCGGGGTGACGAACCACCAGTTTCCGTCAACTTTTTCGACACGGAAATGTCCGGTCGCTTTGAGTTTCGGTCCGTCGAGCCAGCCGCCGTATCTGTCCCAGTTTCCGGGACGCGGATTGGCCGCGATGTCTGCCTTTTCCGCCTCGATTCGTTCTGCAAACTCAGCATCCGAATGGATCTTTCCGGGCCAGTCTTCATACTTGAACTGCCCGTAGCGGTCGATCATCGGAAAGAATTCCTCCGGCGTCATCTTCATCCAGTCGGCCGTCATGTTTTTGCGGACGCTTTCTGCCGCACACACTGAGTAGATCCGGAATTTCGCGGGCCGGGATTCTTTCCCAATGAAAATATTGGCCCATTATAGTCCGACGCTCTGTTAAAC
>CAZRGJ010000563.1:0-2408 GCA_964599445.1 uncultured Planctomycetaceae bacterium
CGGTCCGTTTTGTCCGATCGCGGACGCACTCCGGCTGTCCAGTCTGGAGTGTGTCCGGAATTCTTCTCCGGTCGGAATGGAAGAGACGGTTTGGGTCTTTCCCCAAAAAACGCTTTCATTCAAAGAACCGATCCCGGGGGACTGGCTCATTGATTCGCAGAATATACGCTGGACGATCTCCAAAGTTCAGAATTTGAGTGCGCGAAACTGCTGGAAATGTACGGCAGTGAACCTTCTCCGGCATTTTGAGCTGACGGAAACGCTGGATCTTTACCGTCCGCGCTGGCAGCTGGACGCTTCCGGTGCACCGTACCCGGAATACTTTTTGTTTCGTCCGGGGATTCCCGCGAAGATCCTGCCGCCGGCTTATGAACAGATCGTGGAGATCCACATTGCGGAACCGGAGACACCCGTCTTCTACCGCGATTGTTTCATGACGCCGTCCAACCAGATGTTTCGGGTCGTGGACATGAAACTGGCGGCCGTCTGGTCTGATTTTTCCAAAATTTTCTGTAAGGAGGTAACGCAGTGAATATCGCGCAAAAGATCCGAGAGGTCTGGAACCTTTCTCCAGGATTTTGTGTCCTCGTTCCCGTGGAGTCGATCACTTTCGGCATGACCGTCAGCGAAAAACTTCCGTACGGCATTATTTCTTCGATGGAGACCTGGCCGTATTCCGTCACGAATCGCGGTCCGTGCGGCCGACGGTGGGAGGCTGTTTTGGAACTTCATCTTCCCAGTATGGCGGCTGCCGACACGATCCGGGAGGAGGCGGAAGATCTTTTTGTTCCGGAGAATCAATGCTCGCTCCTTTCCGCAAAAATGGAGTGTCTGGAAGTGAACCATTGGAAAGTTCTGCTCGAGATCTCTGCATGGGAGCAGACGCCGTTTGCCGGGCAGAACTGAATTGGGGCCGGGTGTGTTTCGTTTTTCTGTCAGCTGTTTTTTTATGAAGGAGGTTTTCTCAATGGCTATTTCGCTCGAAACCCGTTTAGTCTCCGAGATCTCCTGGAATTGGCAGGATCTGCCGATTTCGGGATCTGCGACACGAACTCAGGGCCGTTTTCGTCGGAATCTCGCGTTTTCCAGCGGAGCTTCCTCTTCCGATCCTGAGCTTTCCGATTCCGATCCCGTTTCTTCTACGGGAGAAAACGGCAGTGCTGCCGAATCGGATGGAACGCAGGCCGTCGATGCGCTCTGGTTCCAGGAAAATGCAGAAGTTGCCCCGTTTGCCGGAGCGATTTTCGATCTGAACGAGATGATCCAGGTCGTTTATGGAAGCGGAATTCCGATCCGGTTTGCGTCGCTCTGTACGCTCTATGTCTTCAACCGTTCAAAAACGGCTCCGCTTGTTTTGGTGAACAGCGGGTCGACGGCCGCTTCCAATGTTTTGGAAGGCACTTTGGTGAATGTCATGGTACCGCCGGGAGGTCATTTTGTGCTCTGCAATCCGGCTTCCAGCTGGACGGTCACGTCCGCGAGAAATGAGATTCAGATCCAGAATCTGTCTTCTTCGCTCCTCACGTACGATCTGCTCCTGACCGGCACTCGGAACGGGTAGAAGATGGGGGAGCGGCTTCCTGCCGCGTTCTATTTAAGTCCGCACTCAGGGAGAGTGGATCTTTTCATCAGTTCCCGGAAATTTCCAATTTCGGGATTTGGGGTACTTTTCGCACTTTTTCGTATTTTTTCAGAACTTGGCCCCCGGAACTTTCAATTCCGGGGACTTTGTGCGTTTTTTTATCCAAAGGAGATTTTCATGGCAAACAGGATCTCGGTGCCGCAGACTACGGTTTCATTTTTTGAGTTGGCCGGCTCGCCGAGGGAATCCTTCACGACGGAGGGATTTCAGGCAGTTCGGCGATTTCTCGTCCGATGGGAAGATCGGGAAAACTTTGCGCGGGATGTTTTGGGAAATTCGGACATTTTCAACTACCGGACGTCTACTTTTTATCCGAATCGTCCATCCGTTTTCCCGGTCCACCTGACTTTTCAGCCGGCTGACGAAAAAACGCTCGCCAGACAGGAGATCTCGGCACTCCATCTGGGACTGAATTCCTACGACGGCTGGGCGTTGGCGGAGATCGAGTATGAAACACTGACGGAAATGGATCTGGATTTTGGGATCGATGCGGAAGCTGGAACTCGGCTGACGTACCGACTTTCGTGGGAGGCGGTCGATACGGAACTCCCGACCGATTCCGGGTGGGTCTGGAAGGATACGCAGGAAACCATTCCGCAGGATCTCACGGTGATCCAGAGGATCCCGCAGGCACTTCACGTCATCGTCTGGTCTCAGGTCCAGAACCCGCCGTGGGTGCGGATCCAGGAGACGCAGGGAATGGTCAACGCCTCGGAATTTTTGGACTGCCCGCCGGGTACGCTGCTTTTTGAGGGGGCACCGGCGA
>CAZRGJ010000564.1:0-2406 GCA_964599445.1 uncultured Planctomycetaceae bacterium
GCAATAAAATTCGAGCCGGAAGCGGCGCAGATCCGGGCACATTTCTCATGACTTTGTACGATGGAGATCATTTTTATGTCCTGCCGCTTCCTAAGCTCCTGAATAAGAACCGAAAAGCTTTACGCTTCCGGTTTTTTCCCGATGAAAATATAGTACGGAACGCGGAAGACCGGAATGTACGGTACCTTCAGCCAGGATTCGTCGCACTGGACCGTCTCAAAATGCTGCTGGAGATACGGCATATGATCTTTGCAGAGGAACACGTTGTCCGTACTGAAATGGACCGGCCAGTAACTGCGAGTGAACCAGGAATGCTTCTGATGTCCTTTTTCCGGCCACTTGCGTGAAACGAAAAAGTCCACGACCCCCAGCGTTCCTCCAGGACAGAGGATCCGCATCGCATTTTCGAGTGCCGCGTACCAGTCCGGGATCATCGTCAGGGAGTAGGAGAACGTCACGATGTCGGCGTACCCTTCCGCCGGCGTGAATTTTGTGGCGTCCGCTTCGACAGCTTCCACGTTCGTCCAACCGTTTTTCTCGATTCGGTCATTCGTGACCTTCAGGAGTGAAGAGGCGAGGTCCACGACGTAAACCTTCTTCATGTCAGGGATCAGTTCCCGAATATTTTCAAGATTTGCTCCGGTCCCGCCACCCATGTCGACCCAAATGACGTCTTTGCCGGACGTCTGAGCTGCGGCATGCATCATTTCTGAACGCCCGATCAGGAAACGTTTGCGGAAATCATCGTATCCGCTGGCCTGGCCGGAATAGAAACTGTCGAGACGTTCCGCATGACTTTTCCCGCTTCCATGACGAAAGATCATGTGGTACAAAATTTTGAAATCAGAACCCAAACTCATGAATTTACCCTTAAACGGATCCGCAGGAGTTCCGCAGGGAACGAAACTCCTGCATCCGAATATCAAACGATTTCCGAAACCGAAATTTCCTCAAAACCTTCTGCCTAACGGATCAGATCCGCGACGTGGAAACTTCCGTAAGTGTGCACACGGTCCAGTTCATGCAGACGGGCCGTTTCTTCCGGATACATTTTGAAGTGGTCGGTAATTTTTTCTTTCACGCCTTTTCCGAAATCGATCTCCACTTTTTCAAGGAAATCCGTCCGAAATCCTCCGGAACGCCAGAGGATGCGCGTGTCAGCAGCCGCCCGCTTGAGGATCGCTTCCCATTCGCCCACCAGACGCTCAAACATATTGTTCGCCAGCCAGTCCATGTGGTCGAGAAGGATGAAACGGGAGATCTCGACATCATGATCCAGGAGGAACTGCTCGACCGATGCCGTGTACGTCGTGACGTTGTCGGCCATGCCGTTTTTGAGCTTGAGGAAATTCTCTTCCGTGAGATATTCCGGACAGCACGTTTTGGTGTAGTGGCCGGTCATGTACACATGCCAGAAGTAGTTGTCGTGGATCGGCAGTTTGCAGAAGACCGCTTCCAGGCAGTCCTGCATGAAGAGCGCGATCTGTCCCTCATACTGCGATTCGACCTGAATGCGCTGCGAAAGCGGAACGCCGAGCATTGCGAGCGTCGTGTCGCGGTTCAGGAACCAGCGGAGCGTGCGCGTCCAGAATTTCTTTTCCAGTTTCTGATGGTAGATCTCCTGCTGCTCTTCGATCGTTTTGGCTTCGAGAAGTTCATTGACGGCCTTGCGGCAGCCGCTCACCTTGATGTACCAGTTGATCCACCGGGCGAAATAGCCGGCGGTGCCGTGCCAATAGTACGGAACCTTGGAATTCTGGAAATAGTAGAGTTTCTGATCCCAGAATTTCTGCGATTCTTCCGGAAGAGCATCCCGGAGCGTTTCGCGGTACAGTTTTTTGGCTTCTGGATGCCAGCCTTCGCCGAGCAGCTGCCAGTAGTCTTCATAGTCCAGAAGTTTGGCGGCGGCTTTTTTCAGCTCGAGAACGGCATTCTGGCGGTAGTTCATGTCGACGGCGTAGACATGATTGCAGCCTTTGAGAATATAGTCCAGCGCGTTGCATCCGGCACTGGTGATGACCAGAACATTGTCTTCGGGACGAAGGTTCAGCATCTCATGATCAATTCTTGGATCTTCCCAGCAAATATTGTAGACTAGGTTGTTGCCGTGCACATGACGGAAGACTTTGGAATTGATTTTTTCGGAAAACGACATTTTGTGATTCCTGTATGTCTTTGGTAAATCGGGTTTCAGGCAAATTGAAAAATTCGCATATTTTTACACTATTATGTTCTAATTATATCCAGCTTGTACTTTTTTTCAAGGAGTACTGCCCATAAATTTTCACTACTTTTCATAATTTAAGCGGATTCTCGCCTGAATTTTTTGTAAAAAACTGGTTTTTGTCCGAATTTTAGTCCGAATTTGGGAGCGTTGACGCGAATCTACGGCTTTGTGCCGACCTG
>CAZRGJ010000565.1:0-1888 GCA_964599445.1 uncultured Planctomycetaceae bacterium
ACGCGCTTCACACGCTGGTCGGTGCCGGCGGTGCGGCAGGTGGGATCGCTGCGGCGAACGTTCTGAAACCGGCTCTTTCCCGCGGCGAGATCCAGTGCATCGGCGCAACGACACTGGATGAGTACCGCAAGCACATCGAGAAAGACAATGCGCTGGAACGCCGTTTCCAGCAGGTCATGGTCGAACCGCCGAGCAAGGAAGTGACGGTCCAGATCCTCAAGGGACTGCGCGACCGCTACGAAGAACACCACCACGTCACGTTTACGGACAAGGCACTGGAAGCGGCCGTCGAGCTTTCCGACCGCTACATCACGGGCCGATGCCATCCGGACAAGGCGATCGACGTCATTGACGAAGCCGGTTCTCGCGTGCATCTGAAATCGATGACCCGTCCGCTGGATCTCAAGGACATGGATGCGAAACTGGAACGCCTCACGCAGGTGAAGGACGGTGCCGTTGCGTCGCAGAATTTTGAATCCGCGGCCGCTCTGCGCGACCAGATCGACAAACTCCGCAAGGAAAAGGAAGATCTGATGGAAGCGTGGCGCAATCAGATGCGCACCAACAAAGGACTCGTGGACGAAGAAGTCATTGCGGAGGTCGTCGCCAGAATGACGGGCATCCCGGTGACGCGCGTCTCGACGGAAGATTCCGAACGTCTGATGCAGATGGAAGAAGAACTCCACAAACGGGTCGTCAGCCAGGACGAGGCGGTCAAGAAAATCTCCGAAGCCGTCCGCAGAAGCCGTGCGGGTCTGAAAGACCCCAAACGCCCGGTCGGATGTTTCCTCTTTGCCGGTCCCACGGGCGTCGGAAAGACGCTTTTGGCCAAGACGCTCGCGGAATTCATGTTCGGAAACGAAGACGCTCTGATCCAGATCGACATGAGTGAGTACATGGAGAAGATCAACGTCACGCGCCTGATCGGTGCCGCACCGGGTTACGTCGGCTACGAAGAAGGCGGTCAGCTGACTGAAAAAGTCCGGCGCCGTCCGTACTCGGTCGTGCTGTTTGACGAAATCGAAAAAGCGCATCCCGACGTCTTCAACATGCTTCTCCAGATCATGGAAGAGGGCCGTCTGACCGACAGTTTCGGTCGAAATGTTGATTTCCGCAACACGGTCATCATCATGACGACCAACGCGGGAGCGTCTGCCATCAAGAACGAGTCGGCATTCGGTTTCCAGACCGGCGAGGGTAATGCGTCGTACGATCAGATGAAATCACGCGTCAAGGAACAGATCGAGAAGTTCTTCCGTCCGGAATTCCTCGGGCGTCTTGATGAGCTGATCGTCTTCCAGTACCTGACGAAGGTCGATTTCGAGAAGATCGTCGATTTCGAGATCGGCAAGATCTGCCGCCGTCTGAAGGAGCACGGATACAATGTGAATCTTTCCGATTCGGCCCGCGCCCTGCTGATCAAACGCGGAAGTGACGAAGATTTCGGTGCCCGGCCGCTCCGCCGTGCGATCGAAAGCAACGTGGAAAACCCGCTTGCGGAAGACATTTTGCGCGGCAAATTCCGCGACATGAACACGATCTCGATCGAAACGGAGATCCTGCACGGCAAAGAGGAATTCTCGTTCCTCGGAAGCAATGTGTCGGTCGAAGAAGAGAAGCCGGAAGAATCGGACGAAGAGGGAAACGCGGAAGATCAGAAAGTCGCGGACGCTGCGTCTGAAGAGACTCCGGAAGAAACCTCTGAAAATTCCGAAGAGTAGCGGACAAATACCGTTTCTGCAGTACGGAAAGCTGCGGAGACACGGGACACACCGACGAAAGCCTCCTCATTTGGGGAGGCTTTCCGTGTCCTGGCCCCCAACTTTTTTCAACAGGACTCATGCTGAACTCATTCCAGATCTACCTTGCACTGGCACCGCTGGAACTC
>CAZRGJ010000565.1:1898-2400 GCA_964599445.1 uncultured Planctomycetaceae bacterium
CTTGGCGGGACGTCCGTTTCACATTTCAGGAAAGCTCGGCATGGCCATCCTTTTCGCCGTGTTTTCCGGAGCCATGGCGGCGGGGCCGATCCAGCTTATTTTCCCGGTCAATGCCTCCTGGAGCTACGGACCATGGACCCGGATGCTGCTTCTGGTGGTCTATGTTCTGGCCTGCACGCTCTATCTTCTGGCTCAGCGTCCGTCGATCGATCTGTACAATGTGCAGCTCACAGAATTCCGTCCTTTCCTTTCAGAACTGGCCGTCGGTCTGGATCCGAAAGCGCAGGTCGCCGGCGACATGGTTTTCATGCCGACGCTGGGGATCCAGTTTTACGTTGAATCCGCTCCGCTTTTCCGAACGCTCACCCTGACCCCTGCCGGTCCGCATCAGGATCCCGTCAGCTGGAAGAAATTCCGGAAGGCGTTGAAAAACGCGCTGAAAGAACAGAAAAACGCCTTCCGTCCCGAATATTCCGTCGGGCTCTTTTTCCTGGTCTTTGGT
>CAZRGJ010000566.1:0-2392 GCA_964599445.1 uncultured Planctomycetaceae bacterium
TCCGCGACCAGAATTTCGGAGAACTGCTCGTCGGGCAGGAACATCAGAAAGAGTGGAAGGCGGTTTTTGCCTCGATCCAGAGTCTGAATTCTCACGCACTTTGCCGACTGTTTGAGGCTGACTATTTTGACTATCTCGTCATTGACGAATTTTACAACGCGGCAGCCGACAGTTACCAGGAACTCCTTGAGTATTTCGAGCCGAAACAGCTTCTCGCGCTGACCGCTACGCCGGAACGTCACGATGGGCTGGACATTCTGAAGTATTTCGACGGCAGGATCGCTGCGGAAATTCGCCTTCCCGATGCCGTCAACAAAAAACTGCTCGCGCCGTTTCAGTACTTTGGGATCTCGGATTGCGTAGACTTCAGCAGGATCAAGTGGACACGCGGCGGGTATGACAGGGCGGAACTGAACATTCAGATTGCAGCAAATATGAACAGGACAAAACTCGTGCTTCAAAAAATACACGAGATCCTTCTCGATGTGCAGCAGAGTCGCTGTCTCTGCTTTTGTGTCAGTCAGGAACACGCGGAGTTCATGAGCCGCGTTTTTAACGAAAACGGTATTCCATCTGCATCGTTGACGTCCAGGTCCTCAGCAGAAGAACGTAATGAGGTTCCGCGCCATCTCATTTCGCGTGAAATTAACGTCATTTGTGTCGTCGATATTTTCAACGAAGGCGTGGACATTCCGGAGGTCGACACGATCCTTTTCCTTCGTCCAACGGAAAGTCTGACCGTTTTTCTTCAGCAACTTGGGCGCGGTTTGCGGTTCCATGATGAAAAAGAGTGCCTCACCGTCCTGGATTTTGTCGGTAACGCACACCGGAATTTCAACTGGGAAGCTCGATTTCGTGCATTGCTCGGAACGACGGGATGCGTGTCTCGGATGAACTGAAATAGGGATTTCCGCATCTTCCGGCGGGGTGTCATATCCAATTGGAACGCCAGGCACAGGAACACATTCTCAAAAATATCCGCAGCGGGATCTCCAATTTCCAAAAAAATCTGGTCCGACGGATCGCTGAGTTTGAGAACGAATCAGGAAAACCATTGACGTTCGCCAATTTTCTCCATTTCCACGATCTAACGCCGATTTCCATCTGCCAGAGAGGCCTTTTCTGCCGACTGTGCGCAGCCGCCGGCGTTCGGAAAGACGTTTTCTTTTCGAAAGGTCTCGAAGAACGCTTCAGCAAAGGTTTAAGACGCATCTGCCATTGGAACGACGTCTCCATGCTTCGTACAATCCGTGAGCTGATCTGTGCTCCCAAAGAACGGCTTGAGAAACTGAATGAAATGGAAACACGCCTGCTTTCCATGCTGCATTTCGGAATTTGGGGTAAAGATTCCGAGATTTCATCCCTCTCCGAGAGCCTTGAACAAATGAAAACCTCCTGCGGTTTCTTTTTCTCTGAACTTCTCGAGCTTCTCGAATATCTTACAGATCAGACGAATTCTATTACGCAAGCCGTTGATCTTGGTTTTCCATGTCCGCTGGAACTTTACGCAGACTATACGCGTGACGAGATTCTTGCAGGCCTTGGATATTGGTGTCTTGGAGTAACTCCAGATGTACGCGAAGGGGGCAAATATCTTCCGGAGATCAATACGGACATTTTTTTCATTACACTCAACAAAAGCGAGAAAAATTACTCGCCAACCACTATGTATTTGGATTATGCGATCAGTGACCGCCTTTTTCACTGGCAGTCTCAAAGCACAACGAATGTCTCTTTCCCGACCGGCCAACGTTACCTGAACGGTAAAAGCACGATCTTGCTTTTTGTCCGCAAAAACAAAAACGCACACGGCCAAAGCGTACCATACACGTTCCTCGGCCCGGCAAAATACGTCAAGCATTACGGCTCTCGCCCGATCAGTATCGAATGGTCTCTCCTCCACCCCATGCCCGCACGCCTGGTCCGTAAAACACGACGGTTGGATGCCGCGTAAGAAACCGAAAACGTGAGCCGGCAGACGCAAGAGGATTGGAAGAACAGTAATGATGGTTTGGAAGTTTGGCCGGAACTAAGAGTGCAGATCCAGAAGGCTGAGGAAGCCGCGAAATTCACCAGCGGCCGAACTGTGATCCGTCTGCCCGAAAACGAACAGTGACTTTTTTCGTCTCGCTGACCAGAAGCCGGAAACGCACTCTTCCGTCTTCGTTTTTTCTTGCCGTTTTAACGCAGGACAATAAAAAACCTCCTTGAGCCTGTCTAAAGGTCCAAAGGAGGTGGATATGAGTGAATAGAAGAACTTTTCTGAAAGTGCTTTTTCAAATCACGCTAAGACTTACAAAAGCACTCAAACGTCGCAAAAAGTAAGGGTAAGGGGTGGCCGACAAACCTCCCCGGCTTTTTCTAACCACTCATCCATTCGATCGGTCAATTC
>CAZRGJ010000567.1:0-2388 GCA_964599445.1 uncultured Planctomycetaceae bacterium
ATTGGAATTTTTGTATCATCGCGTTGGGAAATTCGGTGTTTTTCGAGGTTGCCTAAAATCACTTCGTGAGGTCTGCGTTTTTCGTAAATTAGGCATTTCCTTCCAGTTCGCCGACGGCGCAAGTGAGCCGTACTTTTACGGGCTGGCGAGGGCGCACGACTAAAAAGGATCAGGAAGCGATGCGGTTCACGGCATCCAGGAATGCCATGATGCTCGCTTCGATGCAGTCGGTCGAAGTGGCCTGACCGCGGAATTCCTGACCGTTGAACTCGATCACGACGTCCACTTTCCCCTGCGCATCATGGCCGACGGAGACACTGTGGACGCGATATTCACGGCATTTCAGATCCAATCCGGTGAGCTGGCAGATCGCCAGGAAAATGCCGTCGACCGGTCCGTCGCCCGTCGTCATTTCGCTCTGCGTCTCAACGATGAAATCGCCGCGGCGCAGTTTGATGCTCGTGGTCGGTTTCTTGCCGGTCGCGGAAGTGCTCGAGTAGGATTCCAGCGTCCAGCTCACGTTCGTGACCTCTTTCAGCAGGATCTGCTGGACCAGCGCACGAATGTCTGCATCGTAGATCTCCTTTTTGCGGTCCGTCAGGACCTTGAATTCTTCAAACAGCTTGTTCAGCTGGTCCTGATCCAGCGAGTAACCCAGCGTTGTGACCTTATCGTTCAGAGCCGCGCGTCCGCTGTGTTTTCCCAGGACCAGATCCGTTTTCTGGAAACCAACGTCTTCCGGACGCATGATCTCGTACGTCATGCTGTTTTTCAGCATTCCGTCCTGATGGATCCCGGATTCATGCGCGAAGGCGTTCCGTCCGACGATCGCCTTGTTTCGCGGAACATCCAGTCCGGTGATCCCGGAGACCAGGCAGCTTGCGGGGACCAGACGGCGCGTCACGACGTCCGTGTACGCCTTGAAGTATTCATGACGCGTTTTCAGAGCCATGACGACCTCTTCCAGCGCGCAGTTTCCAGCTCGTTCGCCCAGTCCGTTGATGGTGCATTCCACCTGTCCGGCTCCCGCTTCGATCGCGGCCATGGAGTTCGCCATCGCCAGGCCCAGGTCATTATGGCAGTGCACGGAAATGACGGCCTCTTCGATATTCGGAACGTTGGTTTTCAGCGCGCGGATGTACTCGGCAAACTGATTCGGAATGGCGTATCCGACCGTATCCGGAATGTTCACCGTTTTGGCACCTGCGCGGATAGCGACTTCGACGACCTCGCACAGGAAGTCGATCTCGGTCCGGCTCGCATCTTCTGCGGAAAATTCAATATCCGGACAGAGCGAGACGGCTTTTTTCACAAAGTGGGCCGTGTTTTCCAGGACCTGCTCCTTCGTCATGCGGAGTTTGTATTCGCGGTGAATGGGACTGGTGGCGAGGAAAACGTGGATCCTCGGACGTTCCGCCCCTTTGATGGCTTCCCAGGCAGCCTCAATGTCCCGATCCTTGCACCGGGCCAGAGCGCAGACGCTGCTCCCTTTCACGACTCCCGCAATTTTCTGGACCGACTCAAAATCTCCCGGAGAAACGACCGGGAAACCGGCTTCGATCACGTCTACCCCCAACGCGGAGAGCATCTGCGCCACTTCCAGTTTTTCCGGAATGTTCATGCTTGCTCCCGGGGACTGTTCGCCGTCGCGCAGCGTCGTGTCGAAAATGACGATCTTTCTGTCAGACATGGTATTCTCCTTGGTGGAATTAAAAGTAAAGTGAAATTTGGATTTTTTTTCAAAATAAAAAAACCGTGAAACCCCGGCAAGCGATTTCACGGTTTGGTATTGATTCGGTAAAGGCAGGACCCTAAAATCATCTGCCGAACGAAGCCATACGAAAACCATTCCAACCGCCGCCGAGCGGCCTGGTAAGGAGGAGGCTATCGAATTTGGCAATCAAAAATCTTTTCATAGTGCACTCATCTTACCATATTCTGTTTTTTTGTCAAGGGGGACTGGAGAATTTTCTCAAATGCCAAACTCCAGTTTCAAAAATGCAGCGTGCTCGCGCTCCGCCTCATCTCCCTTTTCCTGGATCTGCTTCAAAAGTTCAGCCGCTTTTGCACGATCTCCTTCCGGAGCCGTCAGCAGGAAGGCCGCGTATTCCAAAGCCGGAGCCATCTTGCCTTTTTCCAGGACCTTTGCGTAACGGTGACGGAAAAGAAGCTCGAAAAGATCGTGCCCTTTCTGCTTCGGCTTCTGAAGCGAAAAACGCAGATTTTCCCCCGCGATCCGGATCACCGGATTCTCGCCGTTTTCCACGAGAATGCACTCACCGCCGCACAATTCCTTGGGGGGACTGTAGCGTTGAAGTGCTTTCTGGACTCCGCGATAGTAATTTCCGGCATACTGTACAGCAAGACCAAGACGTACCGTGCGTTTCT
>CAZRGJ010000568.1:0-2387 GCA_964599445.1 uncultured Planctomycetaceae bacterium
TGGCGGAGGGACCCAATGGCGGATCCAATGGCGGATCCAATGGCGGAACGAATGGCGAATCTGAGGTTTCTGAATGCGGTAGTGCTGAAAACAGTTTGACGCTGCGTCGGGGACGAGCCGCGGAATTTGCCCGTCAGTTTTACCTTGCGCATGAGGCGGAGATGAAGGCGGGAGCGTCCGTACTTTGGCCGGAGGAAGAGGATCTTCTGACGCTGATGAAGATGCGAGCCGAGGCGGGGAAAAGCGCGTTTGAGCGGGAAAAGCAGAATTCGCCGCTGAATCCTGATCTGTGCGAGTGGGACGAAAAGTACTTTGACCGCGAGGGGGTCTGGTTTGATGAATTCCCGGCAGACACCCGGATCCGCGTCATGGCACTGGATCCGAGTAAAGGAAAGCACGCCAACCGGGGAGACTTTGCGGCTTACGTCATGCTGGCGTTAGGAGCGGATGGCGAACTGTACGCGGATGCGGAACTTCTCCGGCTTCCGATCGACGAGATGGTCGAGGCCGGCATTCGGCTTTGGCGATCCTTTCAGCCGGATGCTTTTGGAGTGGAAGGGAACCAGTTTCAGGATCTTCTGGCGGATTTTTTCCGTCAGCGTTTCCAGGCGCACCGTCTTCCGGTCTTTCAGCCCTCCCTGATCTTCAATTCCGTGGCGAAGGAGGTCCGTCTCCGTCGGCTTGGACCATGGCTGGCGTCGGGAAAGATCCATTTCAGGACGCATTCTCCCGGGGCTGCGCTTTTGGTCGAACAGCTGGAACAGTTTCCCATTGGCGACCATGACGATGGGCCGGATGCGCTGGAAATGGCGATCCGTCTCATGAATCAGACTCTTGGCGAGGCTGCGTTCGATGACGGACTCGGTTCCAATTTGTTCGGAAATCGCTTTTAAGAGCGCGTGCCGGTCTGAGGATCTTCGGGAAATGACCAATTTGGTCAGAGTGAATGGTCGGAAACGGCCAGAGTGCTTCTTTTAGGCGTCGGTTTAGTTTCAGACGCACTGTTTTTAGGACCCTTAACCCAAAGTTTACGAAAAATGACTCACTTTATTCATCCAATGCAGTATTTGTTTGACGACGAGGAACGGTGGATCCGCGCTGACGGTACCGCGTCCTTGAATGCTGGCCGTCTGGATTCCGAGGAGGCTCTTGATGATGCGCGGCAATCGTGTCGGCAGCTCGCTCTCACGAATGAGTTTGCGATCTGCGGACACGAGAACCGGATCAGTTTTGTCGTGGGATCCGGACATCATGTTTCTGCGGAACCTGTTTCTGGAAGGGCGGTTTCTCCCCGGATCGCGGCTCTTGCGCAGGAATGGCTGGAAGATTTCATGCTGGAGAACGACTGGTTTCTGCGTCAGCAGGAGATCCAGCGGCGAAAGGACCGGGATGGAGAGGCTTTCCTGCGATTTTTCGTGAACCCGGACGGACAGACTGCCATTCGCTTCATTGAGCCGGAGGATGTCTTTACGCCGTCAGAGCTTTCGGTAAACAGCGGAAATGCGGAAACCTCCGAGGTCGTGAATTTCGGTGTCCAGACAGACGCAAAGGATGCGGAGAGCGTTCAGGGATTTTGGATCCGCGGGGAATTCGTGCCGGCGTCGGAGATCCAGCATCGAAAGGCGAACACGGATTTTGCGGTACCGCGAGGACTTCCGCTTTTTTATCCCGTCCGGAAGAATCTGCGGCGTGCAGAGAAACTGCTCCGAAACATGAGCGTGGTCGCGGAGGTCCAGTCTGCGATCGCGATCATCCGAAAACATTCCGGCGGTTCGAGACTCGGGATCGAATCGTTCGCCGCTTCTTCCGCAGACGCTTCATTTCAGATGCCGGGAGGATGGGGAAATCCTGAAGGGGCGCGTTCCCTTTTCTACCGACGCTATTCGCCAGGGACGATCCTCGACACTTCGGCCGGAGTCGAATACCAGTTTCCGGTCGCTGCCGTTGATGCAGGACGCTACATTCAGGTCCTTCAGGCGGAACTCCGCGCCATTGCGAGCCGACTCGTCATGCCGGAGTTCATGCTCACGGCCGATGCGAGCAATGCGAGCTACTCTTCCACCATGATCGCGGAAGGACCGGCTGTCCGGATGTTTGAACGTCTGCAGAAAGAATTGATCTCCGAGGACATTCAGCTCTTTCGCCGTGTTCTGCTTCATGGTGTGCAGGCCGGAACGCTTCCGCCACAGGTCCTTACCGACGTAAGGCTCTCCGTGATTCCGCCACGTCTTTCGGTACGGAATCGTCTTGAGGAGGTGCAGGCAGGCAGGATCCTGGTGGAACTTGGTGCAATGAGTGTCGAAGAACTGCGGGCAAGACTGGGAGGTTGAGATCTCAGGAAATGCGAGGCAGAATGAGCAAAATTGCGGGAGCGTTCATGAATGATA
>CAZRGJ010000569.1:0-2383 GCA_964599445.1 uncultured Planctomycetaceae bacterium
TCCTTTTCTTAAAAAATTCGCAATGTTTCCTGAAAACGGAACTAAAATTCAGACCAGAACGGCCGACTTACTCCATACGCGGGTCGATGTATTTGACGGCGTCGGCGAAACGGCCATAGGTTCCGATGTTTTTCTCGAAAGCTTCTTTCGGATCCATGCCTTTTTTGATGGCTTCCATCATCTTGCCAAGCTGGACGAACTGGTAGCCGATGACTTCATTGTCGGCATCCAGCGCGATCTTCAGAACGTAACCTTCGGCCATTTCGAGGTAACGGGTACCCTTGGCTTTGGTTCCGTACATGGTACCAACCTGGGAACGGAGACCTTTACCGAGGTCTTCCAGACCCGCGCCGACCGGGAGACCGTCATCGGAGAACGCAGACTGGCTGCGGCCGTAGACGATCTGGAGGAACAGTTCGCGCATCGCCGTGTTGATGGCGTCGCACACGAGGTCGGTATTCAGGGCTTCGAGGATCGTTTTGCCCGGAAGGATCTCGGAGGCCATCGCGGCAGAGTGCGTCATGCCGGAGCAGCCGATCGTTTCGACCAGTGCTTCTTCGATGATGCCTTCTTTAATGTTCAGCGACAGTTTGCAGGCACCCTGCTGCGGAGCGCACCAGCCAATACCGTGCGTGAAACCTGAAACGTCCTTGATTTCCTTAACTTTGACCCATTTCCCTTCTTCCGGAATCGGGGCCGGTCCGTGATTTACGCCCTTGGCGACACAAACCATGTTTTCGACTTCGTGCGAATACTGCATCGTAGATTCTCTCCTTATGCAAACGCTGACCATACGTCCGTTTCTACCAAACCACAGACGTGAACAAAACATATTTTAGCAGATTTTCAACTTCCGAAAAGGGGGAGGTGCCGCAAAAAACGACTTTTTTTCCGAAGTCGCCGATTTTTCACCCATTCTCCTATGACCAAAATCAAAGAGATGGAGGAGTCAAAAGCGTAAATGGATAAAATGGTATGTTTCGGATCACCCACCAAATCAGGATCATAGCGAGAACTGAACGAAGAAAACGATTACTGCCGGCCAATTTCGGATACAGTTCAACAAGAAACCCCGACAACAGTATCGGTATGATCATTGGATTACATCGAAATGCCATCCAGAAATCTCCATGTACGGCAGAATACAGTGCACGGGTAAAACCGCATCCCGGACAATAAAGGTGGGTCACCTGATTGAAAACGCACCTGGGTAAAAGACTGCCTTCGCCCGGCTTATGGAAGTATACCCACACGGTAAACCCACAAAAGCCTGCAATACCGGCGATTTTTATCCATCGTATGATTTGTGGAGCGTATTCTATCAATTTTTTATTCATTCCGCCGTCTAAAAAAGAAAAAACAGTTTGGAGCCTCTAAAAAATGAAATATGATGCATTCTAATTTTGCCGGGGTATAACCTCGAAATATCTGCTTACTTGTCTGTACCTGTCAAAACTATGCGGAAGCCCAAAGTGTCATTCTGGAATTCCGGGTAAGTCTTGTTCCGATCCGCAGAGCGGCAGTACTTGGCAGAGGAATCGCGGTCGCCGCCGCGATTGACTCGGGCCCAGCTGAAATCCGGACCTTTCGGATCGCTCGTTGACGACTTCGCGTAGGAACCATACCAATCCAAACACCACTCCCAAATGTTTCCGTGCATATCGTAAAGTCCCCAGGCATTAGGTGCTTTTTGCCCTACGGGATGTAACTGGTTATTGCTGTTTTCAACAAACCATCCCATTTCCTCTATTTTGCCAGCATACGGACCAGTCGTTCCAGCACGGCAGGCATACTCCCATTGTGCTTCCGTCGGGAGATTTACCACACAATTCAAATGACGTGAAAGTCGTTGGCAAAATTCAATACATTCCAGATAATTTACATAACACATCGGATAGAACGGTCCGATCTCACTCGGGCAACGACAATCAGCCTTTACAGCTTTCATTTGGACCGACGTATTCATAATATTTTGCCACATCATTTGTGTCACAGGAGTTGCCAACATCCAGAATCCCCGCGTCAGGGTAACTTCGTGGAGCCTCTCATCATCATCTCTGCCAGCTTCCCCTGGTTTAATGACTTTAGGACTGACGAAAAACTGTTTCCAGAAGGGCATGGGAGTTTGATCATACACTGGTGCCGGACTTCCCATCATGAATGTTCCCGGAGGACACCAGCGGAATGGATAGTCAATACTATTGACAGACCAGATCCTTAAATCACCCGCCACGGGAGGCAGCTTGCTGATCTCGTGGTGAAGAATTTCTTTGAATTGAAGATAGTCTGAATTTTCCGGATCGAGCTTCAAAAGTTCCGTCATGTGAGTTTGCGCAAGACGAAAATCATTCTCATCATATGCTTTTTTGGCGGATTCGGCCAA
>CAZRGJ010000570.1:0-2377 GCA_964599445.1 uncultured Planctomycetaceae bacterium
ATTGCCAGAGAACGATTTGCGCGTGAATATGAGCTTGTAAGAAATTTACAGCATCAGAACATCTGTCTGGCTCGTGAGACCGGATTGGACGAAAAATCGCAGCGGTTCTATATCATTACGGACTATGTGGACGGGATGACGATGTGGAAATGGTCTAAAGAACAGCCGGATCATGAAAACGGCATCTCTCCGAAAATTTTACTGCCGATATTCCTGCAGATTGCGAATGCATTGGACTATCTCCATAAAAATGGAGTTATGCATCGTGATGTAAAGCCGGAAAATATCATGATGACCGGCAAATCGGATGCTCCGCGTCCCCTTCTTATCGATTTTGGCATTTCTGACAAAATTCGGGAAAACATTGAAATAGCGGGTGCCGTTACGGTTGCGAATCTTGGGACCCCTGGAGGAACGCAGCCCTATATGCCGTCGGAACAGATCGACTGTCGGGCACAGGATGGACGTACTGATCAGTTTGCGTTGGCAATGATCCTTTACGAAATGCTTAACGGAAAGTTTCCGAGGGAAACGTTCTTTGCTGGAAATATGCTCCGGAACATTTTGTTCCAAAAGTACTCGAAAAATTTTACAAAACAGCATAAAAAAGCCATTAAAAGAGGTTCATCCGGTAACCGGGTACCAAATCCACCACTGAAGAGACTGAATGTTCGCGAAAACAGACCGGGGAACACGAAAAACACAAAAAGAAACCAGATCCACGAATCGATTTTAAAAATTAAAATTCATTTTTGTGTTTTCTCGCGCATTTCGTGAATTTCGTGTCAGGGAACTCTTCCTTTTTTCTTTTCAGTGTGTTTCAGCGGCTCTTCAGTGGATTCTATGGTAAAATCGGATCAGAAGAGGTGCGGTCAACTATTTTTAAGTTCCTGCCGGATCTCTTTCAGCATCAGGTAGCTGTGCATGAAATACTTCAGCAGTTCGATCGGAAGTTTCATGTACAGTCGAAAAAGAAGAACACAATGCCCGCGAGCAGTAAAAAGAGCATGGCAATGAGCAGTCCGCCGGCGATCCCGCCCATTTCATTTTCCTGCGAGGCCATGGCAATGACCACCCCTGCTCCTCCGATCGCGTAGAGCCAGTAAAAAATACAGAACAACCCGTACGTAAGTTTTACCATATTCGTCATGTTTTTCAGGAGGGCCAGATTGACTTCCACACCAGGATCGCCTAGAAACCGCGAGAGATCGACATCCCAGAATCCAGGTCTCAGAATGCGGATCGGAGAGGGGGTGCTTTTCTTGGGAGGCGGAAACGGCGCCTCATTCTTTTCCGTGTTTTCAAACACTTCCTGAGTGCCCGGAAAATCCGGGACCTCTATTGCGAATCCTTCCGACGGAGGATCCGCGACTGCCCCACTCTCTGGAACTGCCGGAGTGCCGACCGGAAGGACCTCCGGAATCCTGTCCGGCTCGGAAAAGACGAGGCCCTCTACAGAGCGTGCGCGCGCCTGTTTCCCCTGGGTGTTTTCCAGGAGCGTTTCCGGACGAATGACTCCTTCGAGTGCAAGATCACGGATCGCTTTGGCGTTAAATGGACCTTCTTTGCCGGTTTCTGTGTAGTAATACCATGCCATGGATGAAGCTCCTTTCGTCTGATGGCTGTGATGCGAAGATTTGTTTAAGAAAGTTCGCGAAATAAAACTGCAAATCCAATGAATGTTGGAATGTATTTCAATGTTGGGGATCTCTGGGATGCTGACTGCATGAAAAACACGGCAGTGCGATGGAAATGGTTTCGGATCCTGACGTGTGCCGGATGCAGTACCACAGCCAAAGACCCGGGATGGATGCAAAGATGGATCGTCCGGGGTCCTTTGGCGAAGAATTCCTCAAAACAGGAGGATCAGTGACGGCTTTCGTGGATCGCGGCATCAATGATGTCACCGATCAGATCACCCCACGTCGTCGGATGAGGATGGTGCGGCGGCGGTGCCGGTCTGCCGTGATGGTGCGGCGGCGGTGCCGGTTTGGCATGATGATGCGGTGCCGGTGCCGGTTTGGCATGATGATGCGACGCGGCAGGACGTCCCTGCGCAGGACGCGGAGCGGAATGCTGGGCCATCAGACCGGTATTCGCCAATGCGAAACTCAGGACTGCGGCGGAAATTGCACAAAGTGTACTCTTTTTCATGAGAAACTCCTTTCAAAAAAGGAAAAATCAGTGATGGTGGCGGCTCTCGTGGATCGCGGCATCAATGATGTCGCCGATCAGGGACCCCCACGAACCATGATGGTGATGGTGCGGATCGTGATGCGGCGGCGGAGCCGGTTTGGCGTAATGATGCGGAGCCGGAGCCGGTTTGGCGTGATGATGCGGAGCCGGAGCCGGTTTGGCGTGATGATGCGGAGCCGGA
>CAZRGJ010000571.1:0-1486 GCA_964599445.1 uncultured Planctomycetaceae bacterium
CGGGAGGTTCCCCGTGAATTTTAGCGAAAGTGAACTACTTCGAAGGTTTAGAGGTACTGCTGGAGCGGGCGAATGTCCACTTCACGCGCCAGGATCCCTTTCGCCGCGGCCTCGGCAGCTGCCGTACCGGCTCCGGCTCCGATCCCCATGCCGATCTGCTGGACTCGCAGCGAGGAGTGCGCCACGTGGCTCGCGCTGATGCAGCGTCCGGCCAAAAGCAGACCGTCGACCGTCTTCGGAAGCAGGCAGCGGTACGGTATATCGTACGGACGGTCGCGCTCGGCTTCACCCTGAAGGTGCTGATTGTGTCCGACTGCCTGACCGCTTCCGGCCGGATTGTGAATGTCGAGGCAGAACGACGCACTGAAAACTGCCGCGTCGTCAAATTTGCGTCCGACGACGCAGTCTTCTTTTTCAAGACGGGCGCACCCTTCAAATCTGCGGGTCTCGCGCACTCCGATGACTGCCGGCATCGCGTCAATGTACGCGTTTTCATACCCGGGAAGGTGTTTGCGCACAAAGTCGAGGATCGAGTACGCCTGTTTGCGTCCGTCGATCTCGGCTTTCGTCATGTCGCGCGGGCACAGACCGCTGACGCCGTTGACCTGCGTGGCGTTGACGACGTTCCGGTTCGGCTGGACGCCATGGTAGAGACGGATGACGCCCACCGTTGGCGGAAGTTCGCCGCTTTCCTGACCTTCCGTGACCCATTTTGCCCAGCTTTTTCCATTCACCTGCTTATGGCGGGCTTCTCCTTCCGAACCGCAATAGATGCGTTTCGCCGGATCGATCCCCGAAATCGTGTACATGATGCTCATTGGCTGAACGAGTCCGTCTTCTTCACGGCCGCACTCAAACGGAACGTTCGCCATGAACGCCACATCGCCGTCCCCCGTCGCGTCGATGACCGTTTTGCCGAAGAATTCCAAATCGCCGCTTTTCGTGTAGACGCGCACTCCGCGGAGACGGTTTCCGTCCATGATGACGCCGACGATCGGAGCGTGAAGCCAGACTTCCACGCCGGCTTCCGTGAGAAGGTCGAAGTACTGAAGATCGAGCTTCATGTAGTCAATGCGCGGGCCGCCGATTTTGTTGAGGATCTCCGACTTGATCTTGCTCTGGCAGCGTCCCATTAGCGGACCGACCATCGCCTGGACCGCCATGCCGCCGAGACGTCCGAAACGCTCAAGAAGGATGACCTTCGCACCGCGTTTCGCCGCTGCGTACGCTGCCGCGATGCCGGCCGGACCGCCTCCACAAACCAGAACGTCTGCCGAACCGCCGTGTTTCGCCGGGAGGCTGGAGGCGGTTGGAACTGCGGGAGCGTCCGCGCCGAAAACGACGGGACCTCCAATGCTGAGTGCTGCGGAACCAAGCCCAAGCTGTTTGATGATTTCTCGACGGGTAATTTTCATTTTTTCTCCTTTATTTAAAAAGTTTTTTGCGGCAACTGCCCCAAGTGCCATTTTGCGGCAAAATCCACCTC
>CAZRGJ010000571.1:1496-2363 GCA_964599445.1 uncultured Planctomycetaceae bacterium
ATGGGAAACACTTTGTCAAGGAGCTTTGCGGACAAAGAATTATCTCTGGAAAATTTTTTCGGAAAATAATGCAAAGGAGGGCTCACTCTGCATTATCAGTCCACATTTCGCACTGACTGAGAACGGTGTCGATCGCGTCTTCATACCGTTCGGGCGGGTAATCGTATTTCTTCAGCAATCTTTTCACCATCTTGCGCATCGCCGCTCTTGCGGTTTCTTTTTTCTGCCAGTCGATCGTACGGTTCTTTCGGAGCATTTCCGTCAGTTCGCGGGTCATTGCCAGGAGGGTTTCGTTTTCGTAGAAATCTTTGATCGCCTGCGGTTTGGTCAGCGCGTCATAAAACGCGAGTTCCTCCTGCGTCAGTCCCAGCGCATCACCGGCCTGGTACGCCTTGGTGATCAGTTCCGCCGCTTCCAGGAGTTTCTTGATGACCTCATCGTTGCTGATGTGGCCGTTGTAGTAGGCGTTCATGATCCGTGCGATCATTTCAGAAAACCTGGCGGATTGCACTACATTGGTACGCTTGTAAACAGTCACCTGTTCCGCAAGCAGTTTTTTCAAAATCTCTACCGCGATATTCTTCTGTTTCATGCGCGAAATTTCATCCAGTACAGCCGGGTCAAACAGCGAGAAGTTCTCACCCGTCTTACGGCTGTCGAACAGGCTGATAACACCGTCACTCTGGATACTTGCTTTCAGCAGTTCGTTGATTTGCGCGTTGATCTCTGGCAGCGACATGGGTTTCCCGCCGCTGCCGCCGTACGTCAGCTTGATTACCGTGGAACGTACTGCTTCAAAATAAGCCTGCTCACGGCGTTCCTTATCAGTTGTCATGCTGGCGCAAAGGGACATTGCCTGCTTCATCA
>CAZRGJ010000572.1:0-2358 GCA_964599445.1 uncultured Planctomycetaceae bacterium
GGACGCACGCCGGGAGGCCGCAAGGGGCTTTTAGGCCGGTATGGCGGCACGAAATCGACGGAAGAGGCGGTGGAACTTGGACTTCAGTGGCTCGTGAAGCAGCAGGAGAAGAAAAACGGCCCGAATCGCGGTTCGTGGAGCCTTGAGGGACCGTATTCGGACGGTCTGGATGACATTGAGAACCGGATCTCTGCGACGTCGATGGCACTTCTGGCGTTTCAGGGGGCGGGGTATACACAGTTTCCGCCGAAACTGACCGAGGAGGACAAAAAGTCCAAAAAGCGGAAGGAGAAAGCCCTCAAACACATCCGCGAGGCGGGGAAATACCGTCAGACGATCGCGATCGGCTGGACGTGGCTTTTGAAACAGCAGGGACCGGACGGGCAGTTTATGCCGAAGGACGGAACGCACAATCACGCGTTCTACACGCATTCGCAGGCGACCATCGCGCTTTGCGAGCTTTACGGCATGACGAAAAACGAGAAATTCCGCATCCCGGCGCAGAAGGCGGTCCAGTTCCTCTTGGCAACGCAGCATCATGACGGCGCGTGGCGGTATACGATGCAGAAGGACGAAATGTCGGACCTTTCCGTGACGGGGTGGGTGCTGATGGCGCTTCAGAGTGCGCGGATGGCGGGTCTGGAAGTGCCGCAGGAGGCGCTGGACGGCATCACGCGGTACCTTGATTCCAACGGCGCGTTGAACGAGCAGGTCTACTATCGGTACACGAACATGGAGGTCCATCCGAGCATGAGCATGACGGCGGAAGGGATGCTTTGCCGTCAGTATCTCGGCTGGGAACAGAACGACCCGCGCATGGAAAAGGCACTGGACCGCGTCTTGACGGAGCCGGTCTCTTTCCGCGGCGAGACGGACGTCTACAAATGGTACTATGCGACGCAGGCGATGCACCACAAAGAGGGACGCTGGTGGACGGAGTGGAACGGAAGCATGCGTCAGGAACTCCCCTCGCATCAGGTCCGGACCGGGCCGGAGCGAGGGAGCTGGAATCCGCGGAATGACCGATTCGCGTCGGATCAGGGCGGGCGTCTGTTCATGACGTGCCTGAGCATCTACATGCTGGAGGTCTACTATCGCCATCTTCCGATCTACGCGAAGCTCTTTGACGAGAACGGCAAGATGAACTTTGACGCACCGGAAGAGCCGGCGGCAGGACCCGCGAATGCGCCTTCTGGAAACAGCGGGACGGAGAGTGCCGTTTCACCGGCTGCGGAAACGTCTCCGGTGGACAGCTCTGTGCCGGGACCTGCGGAAGACGGCATTTCGAGCGAAGGCAGTGCCTCGGGTGAAGACGGAGAGGCCGGAAAGTCGATTTTGGATGAGTTGGGAGAGAACGGCTGATTTGGGGTACGTTTCTTCCGATTTCGGAAAATGAAAAGAGCTGTGAGGAAATTCACGGCTCTTTTTACGGCATCCGGCCGTCCAGGAAAAACTGCGGGATCCGCGGCGTGTGCGTTTGGAGGCTAAATGTACTCCATGAGGAGTTCCTCTGCCGGATTGGAGATGACGACTTCCGAGACGAGGAGTCCGCGGCGGCGTACTTCATCCGCGGCGGCTTTCGTGCTGGTCTTCACGTCGGAGAGTGGGCCGACGAGCATGAGAAGCCCCTTTCCGCCGAGGGCCATGGCGAGGTGAAGGCGGATGAGGGTGACGTTTCCGGCTTTCGCGGCAAAGTCGGAAGCCGCGAGGATGGAGCACGCGCCGAAAGATTCCACGATCCCCAATGCCGGCACGCGGGTTGACGGGAGGATGACGGACTGGCCGAGAGCGGCAAAGACGGCGGGGTGGACTTTCGGACAGACGAGGAAATCAATGACGGCCTCTCCGCCGATGCGGCCCCCCGTGTCGATGGCGGTCTGGACTTCATCGACACCGCCGCAGATCGCGATGAGGTACTTTCCGGAACAGATCGTGCGTCCGAAAAGGACAGAGACAGAGGCAGTCTTCATCATTTCATCCTGCGCGAGCATTCCTTTTCCCACACTTTGAAATTCGATCACGCCGACGCACATCGTTTTTTCCATACGGATCCTCACTTCCGGTACTTTCTGTCTGTTTACGAAACGAAACATTCCATATTCTTTATCGTTCAGAAGCGGGATCCTCTTGAGGCAACTTCTAAAAACCACGGTTTTAGGCAAAAGTCACTACAACTGTAAACGAAATTGTAATGTGGGGAGAATATGTTGTCAAGGATCGCGCGGGGAAAGTCGTTTTTTTTGAGGCTGCGTTTCGGGATCCTACTCGTCCGTTCGTATTGGAATGTTGGCCGCTGAAAACATGGGAGTTTCTGTGATTCTGTCAATGGGGGGCAATGAAAAAATTTAATTATTTTTT
>CAZRGJ010000573.1:0-2355 GCA_964599445.1 uncultured Planctomycetaceae bacterium
CAAGGCGGGGGGAGTGGACGAAATCATGAAACCCGATATACTGAAAATATTCCGCAGTCAGTGTTTCAGGCTGGCTGCTTTGTTTCCATTTCCTTTTGCTTTTTCAGAAAAATCAGGATTTTCCATGACGAATATTCCCGCGTATCATCCCGTCAGTGCTCCCGATTATCTCCCCAAAAAACAGCTTCGTGAGCTTCAGTCCCAAAGACTTCAGCGCATGGTGAAGCGTGCCTACGAAAACGTGGAACTGTATCGGACGCGCATGACCGAAAAAGGCGTCACGCCGGACGACATCCGCACGATCGATGACATCGTGAAACTCCCGTTCACCATGAAAAACGACCTGCGCGACACGTACCCCTATGGTCTGTTTGCCTCTCCGCTGAATGAAGTCGTTCGTCTTCACGCCTCCAGCGGCACGACGGGGAAACCGATCGTCGTCGGATACACGAAAGAAGACGTCGACGTCTGGGATGAAGTCGTCGCGCGCTGTCTGGTCGGTTACGGCGTCACGGATGCGGACATCGTTCAGGTCGCTTACGGCTACGGTCTGTTCACGGGCGGACTGGGACTTCACGGCGGCGCGTCGAAGCTCGGATGCACGGTCGTCCCGATCTCCGGAGGCAATACCGAACGCCAGCTGATGCTCATGCGCGACTTCCACGTCACCTGTGTCGGCTGCACGCCGAGTTACTTTGTGCACATCATCGACAAAGCGCTCCAGATGGGGATCGACATGCGCGAGTTCCCGATCAAATTCGGGGCCTTCGGTGCGGAACCCTGGTCGGAAGAAGTCCGGCACTACATTGAAGAGCAGGCCGGGATCAAAGCCTTCAACATTTACGGACTCTCCGAGATCTGCGGACCGGGCGTCGGTGCGGAATGCTGCTTCCAGGACGGAATGCACATTTTCGAAGACCACTTCTATCCCGAGATCATCGACCCGGCGACCGGTGAAGCTCTGCCCGACGGTACGGAAGGCGAGCTGGTCCTCTCGACGCTCAGCAAAGATGCGATGCCGATGCTGCGTTACCGTACCCGCGACATCACCACGATCGACGTGGAACCGTGTGTCTGCGGACGAACGATCCGCCGTATCCGTCCGATCCGCCGCCGCAGCGACGATATGCTCATCATCCGCGGCGTGAACGTCTTCCCGTCGCAGATCGAAACGGGCATTCTGCGTGTTGAGGGAGCCTCGCCGCACTTCCAGATCGTTCTGGACAAAGGCCCGGACGGACTGGATCGTATCGAAGTCCGCGTGGAAGCAACTCCGGATGCCGTGGACGACACGGTCGCTTCCGTGGAACAGTTCCAGAAGAAGATCCAGCAGTCCATTTCCCAAATCATCGGGCTCTCGGTCAAAGTCACGCTCGTTCAGCCGTACACGATCGGACGCAGCGAAGGCAAGATGAACCGCGTGGTCGACAATCGGAACAAATAGTTTTCTGAAAAAGGCCGTTTGTCTGCGGTACACAAAGAAAATGAAAAGAGCCTGCGAGGGAGCAGAAACCGTTTCCCTCTCAGGCTCTTCCTTTGCAGGAACTTTCAAAACGTTCTGAAAGTTCTGAACATTCTGAGATTTTCTTATCTTTCGATGCGTGAACTCTTCGCTTTCAGCACGAAACCGTCTTTCATCGCAAAGTCCAGCTCTCCAAAATTCACCGTCACGCACACACCGTTCGCGAATTCCGTCTGCTGGACCGTCCGGTCTTTCGAAAGGATACGGAAAACCGTCATTTCGTGCCAGCCCGTCATTTCCGAGACCGGCTGCGCGATCGGATAGCTCGCAGCGATATGGTCCCTGAACCGTTCATAGTTTCCGTCCGTGAACAGATACATTGGAGGGACACCGTACAGCGCGTTGAACAGGTCGCGTTTTTCCCAGAGTTCCGGCAGTTTATTATTGTAGTCGCCCCAGTACCAGTACGAGACCGTGCAGTCATGGTAGACCAGTTCCCAGAGCGGGAGCCGGTACGCTTCGCCGACCTGGTATTTTCGGACTTTTTCGGGGGCTTCGTCCCAGATGTCCGCGATATTCCGTCCGGAATCCGGCACACGGTAAGGACCGAGGCTCATCATTCCTTCGTAGAAATCGCAGAACGGCACCGAGGCTTCATGCCCAGTCTCCGAGCCGGTCACGAGATCGAATTCCCGTCCAAGGATCCCCAGAAGTTCCATTTTCGCCTTTTTGCTTTCCGTTCGCGTGCACGGATGCTTTGGATGCCAGCACTCACGCCATGGTGAGGCGGTCGTCGTGTCGATGAAACGCGCCCGGTACTCTTTCGTCTGGAGTTCTTTTCCGACCCGTTCTCTCTCGTACGGGACCGCACACATGTCGCAGAGGACGCCGCA
>CAZRGJ010000574.1:0-2353 GCA_964599445.1 uncultured Planctomycetaceae bacterium
CGGCTGTTTGCCGGATCCTCCTTTCGCCCACCGGCGAGACCTGGTCGGCGTCTTAAGGAGGTGAGTCATGAGAGAACTGCTTTTTTCGCTTTTGAAGACGCAGCTGATGGCAATGGCGGTAGAAGTTTTTACCGTCGAAAATATCCAGTCTGTTTTTGGCCGCCTTCTTGTTGCTCTTAAGGCGGCTGCGGCAAAGTCGCAGACTCCGGTCGACGACTGGATCCTTGAAATGCTTGAAAAGTTCGCGTCGGAGACTTCGGCGGCTGAAAAGTTTTCGGAAATGGTCCTGACGCTGCTCGACAAGACGAACGGGAACGTCATTTGCGGTTCCGCGGATGAGAAGACCCGTCTTGAATCGGATATTGCGCTGGAATTCGCGGCACACTGGGCCTCGAACGCTCCGACTTTCTGATCCTTTTCCCAAACGGGGCGTTTCGGCGCCCCTTAAGGTTTTACTATGAAATACTTATGGAAAATCATGTTGTCTGGTCTGTTTTTCAGTCCGTATGGTCTGAACGCGGATCCCGTTATCATCGGGCCGGAAAATGTGGAACCCGGCCGTCTTGCCGTCTTTGAAACGGCGGCGGAAGGGGCTTTTCAGATCTGGCCCGGCGAAAAGGCGGATTTTGCCGTTGATTCCAGCAGTAAACGGCTTTTCTTCGTTTCGCCGTCCGACGGCTGGTTTACCGTCATTTTCGCCGCCGTTGAAGATGGTACGGCACAGATCTACTCGAAAGAGTTCCGCGTCGGTGAAACGTCTCCCGATCCTGACCCTCAGCCGGATCCGGAGCCGGACACTCTTTCAAAACTTTCGTCAGAGGAACGCCGTGCCGTCAAAACCGCGGCGCAGAGCGTTCTGAACGGTATCCGCGACGGTATCGTCAGGATGCCGAATCACGCGCGGATGGAGTTTAAGCGGATCCTGACCTCGCAGCTTAAAGGCGCGGTTTCGGAGAACGTTTCCGCTTTTCTGACGGAACTTTCCGCGGAAGAGCCGATCGGAACGCTTTCGGATCTGCAAAACGTTTTCACTCATTTGACGGAGGAAATTCATGACTGACATTCAATTTCCGGAGGGGTACATTCCTTCCAAAATTCAGGCCTGCGACTGTGCGCCGGGGGAGTCCGATGCGGAAATTCTCGATCTTTGCAAAGTCAGCTGGGATCCTGAAGCACCCGTCGGCGTGATCTCCTATGAATCACTCCGTCCGTGGCTCCTCGAACGGGCAGAGCATAACGAAATGCTTTTCCGGGCCGGGAAATATCGAAACTGGTGGGACGTTTTCGACTGGCAGAAAGTCTTTGACGCAAGTCAGGGATCTTCGCCGTCCTGCGCAGGTTTCGCTTTCAACCGGGCGCGTCTGATCCGTTTGATGAATCAGATCCTCGAAGGAAGTGAACAGTTCGTCGAAAAGGAAAACGCAGGAATCCTATGGGCACTCTCCAAAGGGTCCGTTTTCGGCGGTCAGACGCTTCAGGCGATGGCGATGGCAGGCCGAATGACCGGGTCTTTTCCCGTCTCAAAAACGGGGGAGTATTCGGCCCGGACCGCGTTTTTGTCCTATCAGAATCTCGCGAACCGTTTCGATTCCTCCCGGAAATATCAGACGGCGTGCGCTTCTCTTCCGGACTCTTTCGACCCGGCCGAAGAGATCGAACTTGCCTGTCGGGCAGGGTGCGGCGTGTTTGTCGGGAATCTGAAAAGCGTGGAGTCTTTCCAGCTCCACAACGGGCGGTTTGAACCGGAGATCACCCGCGGCGGCGCTCACGCGACGGCGTTCGGAGGCTACGATTTTGAACGTTCCCAATGCGCCTGGTGGAATTCATGGGGGCCGATCTACTCGACGAATCTTCCCGCTTTCGGCGGACCGATGAGCCGCGCGTCGATCGAAACGTTCATGGATTCCAGCTATCGCGACATCATGATCGTTCCGTACGCGGAAGCCCCGCTCGATCCGGACCTTATTCCGACACTCGATCCGGAGGCACACGATGCAGGATAATTTCATTATTTTCAGCAGTTTGTCCATCTGCTGTCTTTTGGGGCAGGTCGATCTCGGTCTCCCCAAATGGACGCAGGAAGTCGGGTCTCTCGCGATCGTCGCTTTCGTCGTTTGGTTCACACTGACACGAATGGAAACGGCAGTCTCGAAGCTCAACGAAAGTATTAGGTCACTTTCGGAAAATATCAAAGGACTCAAGGGAGACCATGTTTCCATTCAGTCCGAACTCATAAAAATTGAACACGAACTCGAAAAGGAGTAAACCATGAGTAAAACGACTTATCAAAATTTCCTCACCGTTCCCGGAAGTACTTCGGACACGATTTCCGACGGTCAAAACGTTGGCGGCG
>CAZRGJ010000575.1:0-2348 GCA_964599445.1 uncultured Planctomycetaceae bacterium
CTGAGTCGATATGAGCCGCGATACCAATGTTTCGAATCGCCGAAATTTTATTTTTTTCCGCCACGTTTCACCACTTTCCGATTTTGAAAGGACCATAAAAGAAAAGAAAAACAAAAAAACACGATTTTATTCTACCAGATATTCCGATTTTGTCAAGCGGTCGAACCAAAAATTTCCCAATTTTACCATTCAGAAAGGCATTTCCCGCATTTTCGGAGAAAAATTTTCGACAGATTCAGCCAGAAACACCGGGGTTTCGATGCGGGGGGGCTTGAAGAAATTTGCGGAAACGGTAAAATAATCGGCGTGAGGTTTTTTCAGCCGGAGTAAATGGACGTTTTTTCGGAACGGAGGTTTTTATGTGTGCGTGTCCGAATTTGAATATTGCGTGGTTCGACAGTGCGAAAGACGACATTTCTGCGCTGATGACGCAGTTGCGCAAAATGCTCAGCCCGAAGGGGGACGTCGTTTCGGAAGCCGGTCGGAAAAAAACCATTGAAATCTTCGGAGAAGCTCTTTCTCCGCAGCAGGTCGTCGAACGCATCTGTCGCGATGTGGAGGAAAAGGGACTTGAAGCCGTTCTGGACTACTCCAAAAGGATCGACGGTGCCGATCTGAAACCGGAAGAACTCCGCGTTCCGATCGAGGAACTGGAACGTGCGCACCGTGAAGCCGACCCTGCACTTATTCAGGCGGTTCGGAACATCAAGGAAAATATCGTCGCCTTCCAGACGGCACTCATTCCCGAAGACGTAGAAGTTCCGCGCAGTCACGGTGTCCTGCGTCAGCGGTACCGTCCCATGAAGCGCATCGGCATCTGCGTTCCCGGCGGAGCGGCTGCGTATCCCTCCACGGTCCTCATGACGGCGGTTCCGGCGATGGTGGCGGGAGTGCAGGAGATCGCGGTCGTGGCTCCCCCGACGGCAAACGGAGCCTTCAATACTGACATGCTGGCCGTCTGCTGGGAGATCGGTGTTCGGGAAGTATACCGCGTCGGAGGCGCACAGGCTGTCGCAGCGATGGCGTACGGAGTGGAAGGTCTTCCGCGTGTCGATAAAATCGTCGGTCCCGGAAATCTTTTCGTCGCCCTGGCTAAAAAATACGTCTACGGCAACGTGGACATCGATTCGATCGCCGGTCCGAGCGAAGTCGTGGTCATCGTGGACGAAACGACAGACACACGGTTCACGGCACTGGATCTCATCGCGCAGGCTGAACACTCCCCCGGCGCAAGCATCCTCATCGGCCATCAGCGTGAGGTGCTGGAAAAGGCCGTCACGACGCTTAATGACGAACTGAACCGTCTTGAACGCGGCGGGCTGGCACGGACGGCATTGGAAACATACGGAGCCGTCATCCTGGCGAAAGACGTGGACGAAGTCTGTGCTCTGACCGACCAGATCGCTCCGGAGCATCTCCACATCGCGACGGATTCCGCAGCGGATCTGGAAGAAAAGATCTTCAATGCGGGGGCCGTTTTCCTCGGAAACTTCACTCCCGTGGCGGTCGGCGACTATGCCGCAGGTCCGTCCCACGTGCTTCCGACCAGCGGAACGGCCCGTTTTGCGCATGGACTTTGCGCGAACGACTTCCTCCGCTCGCACAGTGTCCTTTACTTTGACCGCGACGGTCTGAGCTCCATGGCAGAAGACATTCGCGTCGTCGCGACGAAAGAGGGACTCACCGCCCACCGTCAGAGTGTCGTGGAACGGGTCGAGTAAACAGCAGATCCGGGACACTGCATTCAAAAGAACGGCATTCAGGACATAAATTCAGGGAAGACATCAGAGAAAGGATCAGGACAATGGACGTTCAGGAAACCGGAAAGAGCACGGAAAACATTTCGCTGCCGTCGGAAAATATTCAGGAACGGACTGTTTTTCAGGACTGGATCTGGATGTTTACGGAACTTCTTGGATTTCGGGAACTGATCTGGCAAATGATCCTCCGGGACCTCCGTCTCCGGTACAAACAGGCCGTCATGGGGGTCCTGTGGGCCGTTTTTGTGCCGGTGATGGTCGTTTTCAGCGGAAGTGTTTTGAAATTCGTCATGGCGACGATCGCAGGTCAGCCGCTGGAACTCGGCACCTTTACCGGCATGAGTGTCAAGGCACTCGGCTGGGCGTTTTTTCTCGGCATTCTGAACAATGGGGCCAATTCTCTGTTGGGAAACATCAATCTCATCACGAAGATCTACTTTCCGCGGGAAGCGATCCTCATTGCCGGAATGTGCGTCCAGTTTTTCGATTCTCTGGTCGGCAGTCTCGTTTTGGCGAGCCTCCTCATTTCCGTCGGAGCGGTCTGCTGGACATGGAATCTTCTCTGGATCCCGCTCCTCGTTTTCCTGC
>CAZRGJ010000576.1:0-2344 GCA_964599445.1 uncultured Planctomycetaceae bacterium
GAAGACCCCGGACAGACGATCGAGCCGGCAGACATTCAGGTCCTGATCGCCATGCAGGAATCGGTTTACGCTCAAACGAAAGAACTCACCGAAACCCAGGAACTTTCTCCGCAGGAAAAAGCGGCAGAAGTTGATTTCCAGACCGGGCAGGAACGCAAGATCGCGGCAAGTGCCGAACTGTTGGGCTTTGGACTTCGGCCGAATTCCTCATTCGACACGATCCTTGCGCAGATCTACCAGGTCGTCTTCCTTCTTGAGAAACAGGATCTTGGTCCCATGACGTTTTCGATCCAGGAAGAGATCCTCTACGGTCTGAGTGCAGCACTCCACAGAAAGGAAATTCCCGAAGAAAGTGAAACTTCCGTCTCACGTACCGAAAAAATGACGGAAGATCTTTCCCAAAACACGGACTCCCGCCAATCCGCCGACGAAATGGCGAACGAACATGAGGAAGAAAAAGAGGATACTCCGGCACAAAACCGTCCAAAAACGGAAAATGAAGATCCTCTCTCGAAAAAAGGAGATCCGCAGAACACAGATGAGGAGACCCGTACTCGGGACACGATGAACAGGGTCCTGGACGAACTGCAAAATTCCTATTGGGGCGAACTTCCTTCACGGCAAAAAGAAGAGCTGAAGCTCATTCCCCAGTCGGAACCGATCCCGGGATACCAAAAAATGCTTGAGCACTACTATCGGGACCTTCGGAAATAAACCGCCAGTCCATCCCGCTGAAAATGCTGAAACGCAATGCAGAAAATCGGCATTTTCAGCGTTTCGTTCACTGAATCCTCAAAACTGTTCTTCAAAATTTTCAAAATTCTCTCCAAATATCCAAAAATTCCCCCAAAAAAACAAAAAAATCCCAAAATTTTCCAAAAATCCTCACAAAATCCACTTAAAATATTAAAGAAATGAAAATCCATCTTGCCAAAGAATCGCAAATCCACTATTCTAAAATCAGGTACTTCAGGGAAATTTTGTCCACAGACGCCCTGAAATGTCCGGGACCGCGGCGGTACAGGAAGATCCACGGTACGGCCCGCACGTCAATTCAGAAGAGCAAAGGCAAACTGGCATGGCCCGCAAATACAAAACCGGCAAAAAAGAAAACGAAAGTCCCAGCGTCACGAAAGAACACGCACAGAAATCACCGTTGGTTCCTGATGCCATCCTGCATACCTCCGGTACGATCCATTCCACATCGGGATCCCTCATTTTCTGTCTCTTCTGTTTCGTGCTGTTCCTCCTTTCAGCCCCCCCAGCAGTTCAGGCGCAGGTCGGTACCGGCTCCTCAACGCTTCAGACTCCGGAACCTGCCCCTCCAGGAGCCTCGGCCATAGATCCTTACGGAAGCCCGGCGGAGACGACCCGTCCGCTTCTGAGCAATTCGCCCTCCCATTCGTTCAACGCATTCCATTTCGGAGCAGGAACCGATACGCGGCTCTTTCAGAATTTCGGCGTTGATCTGACGTGGATCACTCCCAGTGCATCGCGGGACAACATGGGACTCTTCCGCATGGATTTCGTCGGCGACATCGCCGTTCCGCTCTTTGCCTCCCAGGAGAATCCCCTGCTTTTTGAACCCCGTTTTGCCATCAATTACTGGACTGGCCCGCAGTCTGCCGTTTACGATATGGCAGCTCACACATTCGATGCGTCACTGGGACTCCGATGGCTGCCGAAACTCCAGTTCGCTTCCATGGCGACACCGCTTTCTTTCGACCTTTTTTTCAGCGTCGGCATCTACTCCGACTTTAAAAAAGTTCGGGGAGACAGTTTCCGTTTTCCAAGCTGGGGCTACCTCTCGCTGGACGTGACGCAAAGCATCAAAGCGAAGATCGGCGTCTGGTATCTTGACCGTGCCCGAAACAAGATCCTTCCATCAGGCGGCGTCATCTGGACCCCAAATGATCAATGGGAATTCCAGCTCCTTTTCCCCAATCCGCGGATCACGTATCGGCCGGCGGGCGGCGCACTTCGCGACATGACCGTTTTTCTGCGCGGGGAATACGGCGGCGGAAGCTGGACGGTTTCGCATCTTGAAGGCGGCGCAGAACCCACGGACTACAATGACTACCGGATCCTCCTTGGGATGGACTGGAAAGGCCGCGCAAAAGGTCAGGGGTTCTTCGAGCTTGGGATCTCCTTTGCCCGGGAACTCTACATTGCCGACTCCAGAAAATCGTACGACCTGGATCCCGGATTCATCCTGCAGACCGGCTTCCATTTCTGACCACGGCAGAACATCCCCAATGTGCTGCCTGACCAGGCATCCAAGTTCCAATCAGGACTTCCAAAATTCAACCCATAGATGATCGATCATGCACGATCCAGCATTCAC
>CAZRGJ010000577.1:0-2340 GCA_964599445.1 uncultured Planctomycetaceae bacterium
CCGAAAAAACGCAGCCGGAAGATGCAAAAAAGCGAAGAAACCGTACCGGTACGCGATGAAAAGAAGGAGAACGCACTGTATCTGAACATTCAGAAACTCCGCATCGAGATCCTTCTGAAACTCGAACGTCTGGATGAGGCGATCAAGGCGGCAGATACATCTTTGAAAGTCGATCCGAAAGACACGATGCTTTTGAATCTGAAGCTCCAGGCGCTTACCCTGATGGAAAATTTTGAAGGGTGCCTGGCGGTCGTGAACGCACTGATCGAGGAAAACCCGCTCAACGAGCAGCTCTACATTCTGCGTGCCCAGCTTCATTCGATGCTCGGCCAGGAAGAAAAGGCACTGGAAGATTTCGATGAAGCATCTTCGCTATCCGGCGGTCTGCCTGAGATCAGGATGCAGAAACTCCAGCTTCTGATCGAGATGAAACGCTACGAAGAAGCGAAAACGGAAACGTTCGTGCTGCTGGAAAAGGATCCGGAAAACGTCTCCCTCCTCTTCCAGGCCGCCCTGCTCTGCCTGGAACGGAAAGATTACGCGAAGGCACTGGAAACCGGCCTGAAAGCAGACGCGCTGCTCGCAAAAGAAGAAAGCTCGAAAGAAGATCCGGAATCGGCAGAAATGCGCAAACGGCAGAAACTCGCAGTCTGGCAGTTCCTCGCAAATTTCTTCCTCATGTCCGGCGAACATTCCCGCGCGGTGGAATTCTATGCACGCTTTGTTGAGCTGGATGCAGAAAACGCCCTGATCCTGAACAATTATGCGTGGATCCTATGCACCTCACCGGACGATGCAGTCCGCGACGGCAAAAAAGCGGTAGAGCTTGCGGAAAAAGCGATCGCGCTCGACCATCGTGCCGGATACGTGAGTACGCTGGCCGCGGCATATGCAGAACTGGGAAATTTTGAGGAGGCAAAAAAGCGGGTCGACGAAGCGATCCGTCTTGCGGAGAATGCCGCTAAAGAAACGGCCGAAAATACGAAAAAAGAAACCGGAAATGCCTCCCCGAATAAAACGGAGGAACGTCCGGATGAAGAACAGGATGCCGCACTGGTCGAATCGCTGAAGCAGGAACGTGCCTCCTACGAAGCCGGAAAGCCGATCCGCGAAAAGGTCGAGACTTACCGAGTGGAAACGAACGGCAGCACAGAAGAAAATGCTCCCGCAAAATGAGTTTGCCGATTCGGGGTGAGTGTTTCATCCCGGCAAAAGACACCGGATCAAATACAGAGGCTGCGTCTGTTGCGTCTGTTTTTGCTCCGGTGTTTCTGTTTCGGCATGGACCTGGCAATTGGCGTTCCAATTTTGGATCCATTTCGCGATATTCGGAATCAGCTGGGGAATCAGCTCCTCAATCGTTTAATTTTCATTGGCCGTGAGTCTTTGATTCATGATGGTCCGTGGGCATATTTTCCGTAAAATCTCCAAAACTTTTCTCAGATTTGGGAAATATTTGTTTCTCCTTCCTTGCACAAAAACGCGATTTGTGCTAAAATAGTCAATGAAATATTTTTTCGTTTTGCTGCGTTCCGTTTTATTTTGTTCCGTTTCAAAATTCCACGGTACACTCAGCCGCCAATTGGAGCCGCCCGGCGTCCATTTCATCCTCGCAGTCTGCGGTTTTTTCTCCTTGACTGGCAGAGACGGCCGGATACGATGCGGTCCGAGCCGCCTCACGCCAGGCCTGAAGAGGGACCGGTTTGATGAATTCTCCGGAACGGCAGTTTCCTCTTCCTCTGTGCCGGCAGAATGCAGTCGATCGATCCCTCATGTTCGCCGCGTCACGCACAGGAAGTATCCAATCGAAAAAAACTAAACGTTCATGTCTCGAAACTCTGGAAGACGTTCCGCTCTGCGAGCCGCGTTTCCCCGAGTTTCATTCCCCCATTTATCCACTAACCCACTTGAACCCATGAAAGACCTCATCATCATCGGAGCCGGAGCCATTGGTTCCGCTGCGGCACGTACGCTGGCGCAGTATGAGCTTGACATTTTGGTCCTTGAAAAAGAAAGCGACGTCGGAGAAGTCACCTCCTCCGCCAACTCCGCCATCGTGCACTCCGGATACGACCCGGTTCCCGGCAGCGAAAAAGCCGCGATGAACGTGCGTGGAAATCTGCTCTACGATCAAATGTGCGAGGAACTCGACATCGATATGCGGAAAATCGGCTCCCTCACCATCGCCACGAATGACGAAGAGGTCGAGATCCTCCGCGGACTCGAAGAACGCGGCCGACAGAACGGCGTGCCGGTCCAGATGCTCGATCGGGAAGAAACGCTGGCTCTCGAGCCGAATCTCACGCCCGAAGTCCAACTCGCACTTCTCGCGCCCACCCC
>CAZRGJ010000578.1:0-2338 GCA_964599445.1 uncultured Planctomycetaceae bacterium
ACGGCGCAGGGACTCCGACTGATGCGGAGGTATCCTACGGCGCAGGGACTCCGACTGATGCGGGGACACCCTACGGCGCAGGGACTCCAAGTGACTCCAGCACGGATTCGCGAAGCGGCGAGATGAAGAGCTGGGAAGAGGCGGGACCGACTTCCAGTCAAAATTCGCATTCAAATTCAGAACAGAGTGCCTGGAGAACTCCCGGGAAGAGTTCCGGAGAAAACGGTTCAGGTGTACTTGAAATGCACGGTTCTCCCATGATTCCATCCGATCCGCATTCGGGAACGGCAAAGACTCTGGAGATGCACAGTGCCAAACCTCCGGTCATGTCTGAGGAGACGTTGGAGGAAGCTGGATCGGCAGTAGAGAGCAAAAAGCAGAAAGAACCTCCCCGTTACCAATGGAAGACGATCCAGGTGGTGCCGAAGAGAAATGTTCGCTCTTCGCGAGGCATGAGCCGTTCGATCCAGGAGAGGTCGAGAAATGAAATTTCGACTTCACGACCCGCTCAAAAGCCGGAAATGTCCCGGAATGCAGAAATTCCAGATCCTCCGGCCGCTGGAATGTCGAAGACTGCCCCTTCCGTGCGTCCACTTCCGCAAGAACGTGTGGAACCGGAAGTGCGTCCGGTGCCTTCCCAGCTTCCGGATCCTGAGGAATCGAAAACGTATCCCGGTTCAACGTTTCAGGATGACGGAAGGACCGTTTGATGGCGGATCCTGAAAGGCGGACGCATTTTCAGGAAAGATGAGGAAATGAGCGAGACCCGAACTTTGGTGTTTCGCTCTTTTTTTTGAACTGGAACGGTATTTGGCTGAGCAGAGGTGGAAATTCCGGATGTCCGCAGGTGAAGAGAATGCGTTGGAAGAAACGTTTCCGAAGTTTTGAGGCTGGTGTTTTCCGGTGTTTCTGCGGAAAATCTGAAAACTAACGAAATTTTAACGGTTGGCCCCTTTTGCCGAATCGTGTTTTGTGGTAAAATCGCGGATAGGGGAGACTTGTCGTGTGTTTGGCGTGTTTCCGGTAGAAGTTTTTTGCTGGCGGGAGTGGATGCGGGATGAGCCGCGAAAAGATTTTGATCGTTGAGGATGAGAGTGCGATCCGGGAGTTGATCCGGATGAATCTCCTGATGAACGGCTTCGAAGAGGTTTTTATGGCGGAGGATGGAGAATCCGGTCTAGAATCGGCTCGAAAATGGAAGCCGGACCTGATCCTTCTTGATCTTATGCTCCCGGGAATGAATGGATTCGAGGTCTGCCGGAAGTTGATGGAAGATCCGGAGACGGCAGGCATCCCGGTCGTGATGCTGACGGCAAAAAGCGAAGAGGAGGACATCGTGCATGGACTGGAAATGGGGGCGTGCGATTACGTCACGAAACCATTCAGCAACAAGATCCTGATCTCGCGCATTCGGGCACATCTGCGCAGGGAAGATTCTTTGAAAGACCGTCTGCAAATACCGAAAAACGGGGTGGCTGTGAACGGAGAAAACGTTGGGGAACCTGCGGCGAAGGATGGGGTACCCGGCCGAAACGGGAATCTGAATGATGGATGGGAAACGGAGAGCGTATCCCGTGATCCGCAGTTCGTGAAGTTGGAGCGAGGCCCGCTGGAGATCTTTACTGCAAGCCGAAAGGTCCTGATGGACGGGGGGGAGGTCATCCTGACGTTTACGGAATTCGAAATGCTTTTTCTTCTTTGCCGGAAGCCGGGCCGGGTTTTCACGCGGACTCAGATCATCTCGCACATTAAGGGAAACGACTATCCGGTAACGGAACGTTCTGTGGACGTGCAGATCCTGAATCTACGGCGTAAATTGGGAGAATGGGGTTCCCGGATGATCGAAACCGTACGCGGGATCGGATACCGAATGAAAGAGGTTGAATCGTGAAACCGCATGAGAAAGGGCGTGATCCGTACCGGATCCTGTTTGCGTTCCCATTCATTATTGCGCTTTGGGGACTTTTTCTGGTCTTTCTGTTTTGGAATCAGTGCCGGGTTTTTCGGGAAGAGTATCTGACCGAAACAGAAAGGGAACTGAAAGCGCAGGGAGAGATCGTTGCGTTCTGGCTTGCGGAAGGAAATTTTGAAAAACTGGAGAAGTTCTGCAGGGAAAATACGGTTGGCTGGCGTCGTTTTCTGATCTGGGAACCCGGAGGAAAGATCTTCTTCGATTCTGTCGACACGGAACCCATGAACGTGTGCTTTATTTCGGACGAGGAAGACGTTGAACAAGACGGAACGGCAGGCGATGCGGAAACCGGAATCGATGCGGAAAGTGGAATTGAGGCGGAAACTTCACGTCTTTCTTCTGTTTTGGATCCGGAAATGTCCGCAG
>CAZRGJ010000579.1:0-2324 GCA_964599445.1 uncultured Planctomycetaceae bacterium
TTGGTGGACCTTCTAGAAACCCCGAGTCCGTAAAAAACGCCGCGAAACCCTTCCATCGCCTTCGGCGGTCCCCCTCCCATAAAAGCGGAGGCTGAATGTGTGGACGCGTATTCTAAGGCCCGCAAGCCGCTTGCACATAAAAAGCATCGCGAAGCCCTTCTGTATGTTTCTATGGATCTTCTGCACTCTCTGTGGTGGAATTGGTATGCAGTTGCCAAATAAACCAAAAAAGAAACCGGCATTTTCCGGTCCGTATTTGGAAGGATCCTGGAAATGTCCTGAATTTTTAGAAAATTTTTCTAATTTTAAAATTTTTCTGAAAATTCATTGACGCAAGGATTTTCAGTGTACAATAAAAGGAAACGCTCTCCGGCTCGGCGACATCACCGTTTCCAGCGGAAATAAACTCTACTTCGGCGGTACCGGCTGCACGCTGACGGGAAACTGGATCGTGGAAGCCGGCACGACCCTCGTTTCGAACAATCCCGTCTGCACACAAGGAACCGTTCCTGACGATGTTCTCGGTTCCGGCACGATCTTCCTCAACGGCGGGACGCTTTCCACCACACAGGACGGAAAAGCCGGGATCAAGTATGCCTACGAACGCGGCGTGTACAATCCCATCGTCGTGAGGGGGAATTCCTCTCTCGCGTCGGTCGGAAATACCGAAATGTTCGTCTGGGGAAATATTTCCGGAAGCGGTTTGATCACGGAAGGCGTCGGCTATTCCCTCCGTCTGAAGGGGGCAACTCGGCCTACTCCGGCGACTGGTACATCCCGCAGGACTACGCTTGCGTCACGCCCGATGAAAGCGTTCACGTTCCGGAGGCAGACCGAAACTTCGGATCCGGAACCGTCTATCTCAACGGCGGCGGGCTGCGGACACTCAACACGTCAACGCCGGCTGTTCTGGATGCCTCGATCGTCGTGGTTTCCAGCAAAACGGCAGGCGTCCGCTACGGCTCATTCACCTTCACCGGCAACGTGACGGTCGAAGGATCACTCGCCAGCCAGACCGGCGACTACGGCGACCCGACGCTCACGTTCACCGACGGCGGTATTCTCCAGGGGACCGGACACGTCAACGGACGGACGTTCGTGACGAACGGCGGAATGCTCGGAACGGCCGAAACGCTCACGCTGAACCACACGCTTGAAATGGCAGAAGGTTCCACGCTGCGGGTCGATATTCTCTCTCCGACCGAATACGACAGGATCGTGGTTTCCGGCGACGCGGTGCTTTCGAATGCTATGGAGCTTGAGCTTTTCATTCCGGACACGTCCGCCCTTTCCAACGGAAATCGATTCGACATTCTGCAGGTCGGCAGCGGTTCTGCCGTTCCGTCGCTGGATGAGTTGGCGGATCTTTTTCAGGTGAGTTTCGCCAACGGCACGCTTTCGCTGATGCTGGCCGGAAATTCGGTTCCAGAATCCTCTGCGTGGATCCTCATGCTTCTCGGCACGGGCACCCTCTTTGCCGTGAGGCGCAAAAACCGGAACGTAACGGAACGCCTTTGATTCGGGACTACTCCGGAAAAGCGGGGAGTGCCGGAACAGGAAAACTGCGCAAACAAAGCGCTTTGGGAAGCCGGAAGGGATTTTCAGGTCCATTCCGGCTTTTTTTGTGAAATTTCGCGTCTTTTGAATCAGAAGTCGGCCTCATCCTCTTGACAGATCGCCGTTTCTGCGTATTCTATGGAGCATACTCAATTTTATTTCCCTCCCCCAAAAAGATTCAGGAGAAGATCATGAAACGTTTTCTGATGGCGTCCGTGCTTCTTTTTATGTGCGCTCTTTCTGTCAATGCCGAAGGACAGAATGCGGGACCGGATGCAGAAGCAAACCCGGGACCAAATGCCGGGACGCGGATGGTGAAGACTGCCGATGGGATCGGGTACGCTTTCCGATGGTGTCCGGCGGGATCTTTCACGATGGGGAGTCCGGAGAGTGAACCGGGACGGTGTCCTGACGAGAATCCGCACGAAGTCACGCTGACGGACGGTTTCTGGATGCTCGAGACGGAAGTGACTCTGGAGATGTGGAAAAGCGTCATGGGAAATGAACCGGGGGTCTTCCGGGGCGAACGTCTCCCGGTGGAACAGGTCGGCTGGGTCGACTGCATTGAATTCTGCCGAAAACTCACTGAAAAACTGGGTGTCCCGGTCACGCTTCCGACCGAGGCGCAGTGGGAGTACGCCTGCCGTGCGGGAACGTCAGGTCCCTTTGCGGGAAACCTTGAAGAGATGGCCTGGTTCGGACCGAACAGCGAAAACAGAACGCATCCGGTCGGACAGAAAAAACCGAATGCGTGGGGGCTTCACGAT
>CAZRGJ010000580.1:0-2322 GCA_964599445.1 uncultured Planctomycetaceae bacterium
CCTCTTCTTCGTCGTACATTTCCCCGCCGCTGCGCGTCGCCATGCGTTTCAGGACGGAGAGAAGGATCTCGTCGTTCAGGAACGAAACGCTTCCGTCGCCGCGCGTGAAGAATGCACCACCGGAGTGCCGCGTGCCGAACGGCGTGTGGTTGAAGGGAACGGAGGTTTCCGTGGACCCATTGTCGTTGCGGTTCGACTCCGTGTTGAGTGCGTAGCGGATCGCTTTGACGGGATAGAGCGTTTTCCCGCCGTTTCCGATTGCCTGGCATCCGCGAATCCACGCACGGTTCATGCCGGGGTACTCATAGTATTGCGCTTTGACGTCTTTGTCGTTGTGGACCATTTCACCGAAAAGAAGCGTAGTGCTCAGACCGTCCGAGGCCATGGAAACGGGCGTTTTGGCTCCGTATTGAAGCAGGCCGTTGTTCGGGATCTTGCCATAGCAGGAATTGATGTAGGTCGGGACCTTCATTTTTTGTCCATCATCCAGCCCATTATTGTCGGAGCTGGAAATGTACGCTCCGTTTACGCCATTGTACGTGGTCATCGCACCTTTTTCGAAAGTTTCCAGACCGTGCCCGATGTTCGCGACAGGCTCTTCTCCCCAGGAGGGACAGATGAACGTCGAAATGGGCGTGTAGAGCACGACCTGTCCGTCTGAGGTCAGGAGGAATGAATTGAGGGCTTTGTCGAAATCGATCATTTTGTAGAGCGATTCGTATTCCAGGTAGGGGAGAAGGAAGGCAAAGACGCCGTAATTGTCCACTCCGGGATCCCAGCTGTCTTTGTAGACACGATCTCCGATGCCGGGGGGAAGCGTGTCGCGGAACGAGGAAATATAGTTGTGCGTCGCCAGCCCCAGCTGCTTCATCTTGTTCGTGCACTGGGCGCGGCGTGCGGATTCGCGGGCCATTTGGATCGCCGGAAGAAGGAGACCGACCAGCATTCCGATGATCGCGATGACGACAAGCAGCTCTACGAGCGTAAATCCGTGTTTTTTCATGGAATTGCCCCACTTCTAAAATCAAAACTGCCTCAAACTGTTTTCATTATACTCGAATGCCCGCTTTTTTCAAGAGTTTTTTTCAAAAAAGGCGGGATTTTTTGAAAAAAAGCCAAAAATGCTCCAAACACGCCAAAAGACAAACAGAGCCTCTCCGTGTTTCTCCCCCTTCCATGTTTTGGAAAGTTTCCGGAGGAAATGATCTTCAGGGTGAGAGGCGCGGGGGTGCTGAAATACACGGTCATGCGGTCTTGCAGAAATTTTAAGAAATTTTTCTACTGCACTTGACAGACAGCTGGTCTCTTTATATAATCCGGCCAGACAGGCTACTGGTCTGTCGAAAAAGGAAACGCTGGCAAAGAAATCGGATTTTGGGGAGATGGTCCTGACCAGGAGTGCCGATCCATATCGTGCGCAGGAGAAAAGAGCATCGGGAATCAAATGGCAGAAAGCAGAATGAAAGGATTTCTCAAATGGATCGGATTGGGGCCGGAGTGCAAATTCCGGCGAAAAATGGTCCGTTCCTGCAGAAAACGTCTGGAATCGATCGGTATTTTTACCGGAATGCCGATCACCATTTCTGAAAAATTCTTTCGGTATCTGCGTTTCCATCATGGTTCGGTCCTGAAGCGTCTAAAAAGAAAAGCTGCACGAAAAGAACCGATCCGCGTCGGATTCATCGTAACGTGGGATTCCATCTTTCCGCTGGAACCGCTTTTCAGAAGAATGCTCCAGGATCCGGTTTTCGAACCGTACATCATCATTGCCGCCGCTGTGAATCTCAGCAAAGAGGAGGAGGTGGAACATTCCATCCGGCTTTACTCCGCTTTCGTGGAAAAATACGGAGCCGGACATGTGCTGAAAGGATTTGACTGGGAAACGGATACGTACTCTGACTGTGCGGCAGAGTTCGATATGCTCGGCTTCAACTATCCGTATCCGATCGTTCATACTTGTTTTGAAATATCTTCACTGTTTCAAAAAAGCATCCTGACATTTTCAACAGAATACGGTCTCGTTCTTTCGCGGACCTACTATCGAGATGCCCTCCTTCCGACATTTTTCATGCACGCACTGTGGAAATTTTATGCGACGACCCGTTTTATTCCCAGTGCAGCATATGAAGTAATGCGAAATCAGGGACGCAACATGGAAGTGACCGGCTGTATGCGGATGGACGACTATCGGCCGGATCCTTCGAAAAAAGAAGAGGAAAAGAAGGTCGTCATTATCGCGCCCCATCACTCGATGTATCCAGACGCTCCGATCCGAATGTCCAATTTTCTCGATTATGCGGAATTATTTCAGAAACTGCCGGA
>CAZRGJ010000581.1:0-2318 GCA_964599445.1 uncultured Planctomycetaceae bacterium
AAACAGTATCCTCCAAGACTCTTCACACCATCAGGAATGTGGAGTTTCTCCAGCGAACGACAGGCGGAAAACGCGCCTTCTCCGAGGCTTTCGACGCTGTTGGGGATCTCGATGTCGGTGAGGGCGAAGCAGTTGTGGAACGTGTCTTTTTCGATGGCTTTCAGGTTTCCGGAGAGTTTTACAGTGGTGAGGTTCGTGCAGTCGCTGAATGCGTACGTTCCGATGCTCGTGACGGAATCCGGGATGGTGACTGTGCGGAGGACGATGCAGTTGCGGAAGGCGTCATTTCCGATCCGGGTCACGCCTTCGGGGATCCGGACATCCGGGACGGAACCGATGTATTTCGTGAGCTCGCAGGCTGTTTCGGTAAGCGTGTACTCGAATTTTCCTCTCAATGCGCTTTCCAGCGGAGAAAGGTACTGCATTTCCGGGTCAGGCTCCGCGGTAAGCACGACGCGGAAACCGAGATTGTTCTCTCTGGCACCGGGCCAGTGACTGTGTCTCGACGCAGAACGGCAGTAGGCCATGCTGTCATACCAGCCCCCTCCTCGGCATGTGCGGTCGGACTTTTCGCCGGAGTTCTTGTTTTCGTAATTTTCGGAATACCAGTCGGCACACCACTCCCACACGTTGCCGTGCATGTCGTAGAGTCCCCAGTCGTTCGGGGCTTTCATCGCGACGGTGTACGGTTTGTCTTTCGTGTGATCCAGACCGCAGATCGCCATGGAATCAATAAATCCGGCAAAATAGTCCGTCGTTCCGGCCCGGCAGGCGTACTCCCACTGCGCCTCGGTGGGGAGCGAGACGTTTTCGTTGATGAATTTTGAGAGTTTCAGACAGAACAGCCGGCAGTCGTCCCAATTGACGTGGTAGACCGGCAAATTCTCGCCGACGCCGTTGACTCCGCGTTCTCCGGACTGTTCCTGCTGGGTCTTCCCCATGACGGATTCCCAGAGAGCCTGCGTGACCTCCGTATCGAGGATCCAGAACCCCTTCTCGATGGCGACCTTGTGCCGAGGGCCTTCGTCGCTGTCCCTTCCAGGCTCGACATCGTGGCTTCCCATCTGGAATTCACCCGGAGGACACCAGCGGAACGTGTACTCGCGCCCGCCGATGACCTTGACCATTTTCTCTCCGGCTTTGCGGACGATCTCCGGCTCTTTCGGAGGCTCCTTCGGCTCATTGGCAGAAACGGGCGGAAGGGGAGCGGGTGTGCGGATCTCGGGAGTTTCCCCGTTTCCGTTCATGAGGAGACCGAGACAGACGAGCAGGAAGAGCACCCCTCCGGCACCCGCCCAATGGTACGGTCTTTCCTGTACCTGGGTTTGAAGCGTGCGGAAAAGTTTCGCTGCCGTTTGAGTGAATCGGTCATTGGAGGCCTTTGAGGTCTTCTTCTTTTGATCTGAGGCGGGGATCGGTTTCAGAGGAGTGACCAGCGCGTCGATGAACTCGGTGCAGGTGGAGAATCGGTCTTTCGGCTCTGTGGAAAGAGCTTTCTTCAGAGCCTCATTGACGTGTATGGGAAAATTGGGATTTTCGGGCCGAAGCGTGGTCTTTTCCATCGTGATCTGGATGACGTTCTTGCCCGCGAAGGGAAGTTTTCCGTTCAGGAGTTCAAAAACGATCATCGCCAAAGCATATTGGTCCGCGCGACCGTCCTGTTTTTTGCCCTTCATCTGTTCCGGCGCGATGTAGAGCGGCGTGCCGGAGGTCGAGTGCGCCATCGTGTCGGTTCGGCTGTATGTCATGGTCGTACTTCCGGCATTTTCCGGACGGATGCGCGCGGCGATCCCAAAGTCGATGAGAACCGGAGTCCACATTTTTCGGGATTTGATGAACATGATGTTCTGCGGCTTGACATCCCGATGGAGGATCCCCATTTTGTGCGCATGATCCAGAGCATGTGCGATCGGACGGAGGATCCTGGCGATACTCTCCGCCGTCAGTCCGGAGTCCTGGTTCGGACGGTGCTTGAACCTGTCGGCAAGCGTACCGCCGTCCGCGTATTTCATGACGAGAAAGTCGCCATAGTACGGATCTGAATAACGTCCCAGAAGCGGGCAGATGTTCGTGTGATTCAGGTCTTTGGTCAGGTCGAAGACTCGCTGAACTTCACGAAGCGCCTCGGCGTTTCCGCGCAGTTCGCGACTCAAAAGTTTGAGGACGACCTGCTGACTGACTTTTCCGTTGACCATTTCATTAGCCAGCCAGGTCTGCCCCATGCCGCCTTCGCCGAGCTTTCGGATCAGACGATAGTTTTGGTAGGGACCAAAATCATAGCCTGCACGAAGCTGGGCAAATTGCGTCATGTCGTAGTT
>CAZRGJ010000582.1:0-2315 GCA_964599445.1 uncultured Planctomycetaceae bacterium
TGGAACGAGAGATCTACTATGGAAGCGAATCCCGCTTTTTCGTGGACGTCGGCGAGTATTCCGTCATGGCGACGCGCCTGATCCACTCCCGCGGTCTCTCACGCAATGACGAGCCGATCGAACAGGATCTGGTCCTCGGCAATCCGGTGCAGCTTTCATGGCACGTGCGTGACTGTCTCATCCTGCCGATGGACGAAAATGCTCCGGAAGTCATCGGCGCAGAACTCTTCACGGGCGACGGAGAGGAGGTCGGCGCATGAAACAGAAACGGGGTCCATCCCGGATCGGGACCTCCCAGCTCCATGAGCTTCTACTGACGTTTCCGTCACTGCTGATGCTCGTCGTTCTGGTGGGCATTCCGACGCTCATCGTTGTCTTCAACGCATTCTGCGCAGACGCTCGAGGCGGATGTGCCGAGGGATTTTCTCTCGAAGCATTTCGGGAGATTTTCACGCTTTACTATGCTCAGATCACCCTGGAGACGCTCGTCTATACGGTCCTGACGTCGTTCTTTTCCATCCTGATCGGACTCCCTGTTGCGTACACGATCGCCCGGTCGCGCGGAAGGATGCGCCTTCTGCTCCTCCTGCTCGTTTTCATCCCGTTCTGGACGAACATGGTGGTCCACATCGCGGCATGGAAAATCGTGCTGCATCCGGACGGTTTCCTGCGCAATGCGCTCGTTTTTCTCAACCTGATCGACGAAAAGCAGATGCTGTGGAACACGCCGTTTGCGGTCCTGACGCTTTTCATTTACGTTTTCCTGCCGTTTGCGATCATTCCGCTTTACGCTTCGATCGAGAAATTTGACTTTCGGCTGATCGAGTCTGCCCGGGACCTGGGAGCGACGTCCTGGCAGGCATTTTCCCGTGTCTTCCTTCCGGGGATCCGGAACGGGATCTACTCCGCGGCGATGCTCGTTTTTGTTCCGGTCTTCGGGTGCTACATCATCCCGCAGCTCGTCGGCGGACCGGGGTGCGATGTCCTGTACGCAAACAAGATCTACCAGTTCACCTCCACGCAAAGCCGAAATATTCCGACTGCGGCCGCACTTTCCCTTTTCCTCCTCCTGGCGATGCTCATCCCATGGATCCTTTACCGCATCCACCTGATCCGTCAGGCGCGGACCGAAGGTAGTTTGCGTTCCGTTTCGGAATCTGAAACCGGTTCGGAGCTTCATTCCATCGGTGTTTCGTCCGCATCGGGAAAGGAGGACGGCGCATGAAAAACCGCATTCCCCAGCTCACGACGTTTTTGGTTTTCCTGTTCTTCTACTTCCCCCTCCTTTGGATGGTCATTCAGTCCTTCCTGGGGAAAGTGGACGGCGAGTATGAGTGGACGCTGCGCTGGTACGAGCAGGTCTTCCGGAAACGTGAAGTCCTTTCCGCGGTCATGAACACGATCGTCGTCGGACTTCTGGCGGCCGTTTTTTCCACGGTCCTCGGAACGCTCAGCGCACTGGCGATCTACAAATACCGCGGAAAACTGCAGGAAGTACACTCCGCGCTCCTCTACATTCCGATCGTCGTGCCGGAGATCCTCATGGGGCTGAGTCTCATGATCTTCTTCTCCGGAATGGGACTTCCGTTCGGTAAAGGAACCGTCGTAGCGGCACACGTCGCATTCTGTACCAGCTACGTGACGGTCGTCATCGCTTCGAGCCTGGACGGTTTTGATTTCACGCTGGTGGAAGCATCTCGCGACCTGGGAGCGACCTACTTCCAGACGTTCCGAAAGGTGATCTTCCCGCTTCTGCGTCCTGCGATCTGCGCCGGTGCGCTACTCGCATTCACGCTGTCGCTGGATGATTTCATCGTGACGTTTTTCGTCTCGGGACACGGCGGAACGACGCTGCCGGTCTACATCTACAATTCGCTGAAACACGGGAAAGTACCGGGACTGTACGCACTTTCCTCCGTGCTTTTGGCAGTTACCTTCCTGCTGGTGACGGTGAGCCTTTTCTTCCAGAAAGACGAATTTCTGGAGAAGGAAAAATAGTCCGTGAACCGCGGCAGGAAAAATTCCATGTATTTTCAGTGCCCTCTGCGGAAGAGCGAAACTTCATGGAGCGCACTGCTGTCCTGAAACTGAAAATTTTCGTATCCGGACCTTCCGGTTTCCCATTCCCATCCTTTTTTTCAAGAAATGGAGAATCGTTTAGATGATGAAAACTTCATCCTTCGCGTCTTCCGCGGCGCGTACGTTGACTGTTTTTCTGGCCTTTTTCGCGTTCGGTCTGATGCTGACGTCCGGCTGCGGCCAATCCAAACCCGTTCTTTATTTTTACACTTGGGAAGACTACATTGATCGGCAGG
>CAZRGJ010000583.1:0-2310 GCA_964599445.1 uncultured Planctomycetaceae bacterium
TGGTGGTGGCTATTCGCTTTTGTTGCCGCCGCATTTTATGTGCCAGGCGGAAAGCATCTCGTGACTGGACTTTTCGGCGCACTGTCGTTTTTGGCGATGCGTGAGTTCATTGCACTCCTCCCGACCCGGCAGGCAGACCATCGAACGCTCTTTTTTCTTTTTTTCCTGTGCATTCCGGCCCAGTATATTTTGGTCGGTGGAGATTTTTATGAGATCTACTCCGTTCTGATCCCTTCCTTTATTTTTCTTTTGATCCCGATGCTCATCGCCATGTTCGGCGACACGAAATTTTATCTGACTCGCATTACTCAGATCTGCGTTTCGCTTTTGATTTGCGTCTACAGTCTGAGTTTTGTCCCGGCACTTTTGACGGCGGACATGGAGCCGGCTGTTTCGCAGACGGCATTTACGCAGACGGCGGCAGATATTCGGGAAGAGAAAAAAACGAAGGCAGAACCAGTTTCGCAGGAAATTCCCAGCCATCAGGAAATGGTGGGCGGTGGGCTGAGCAGTGAACTCCAGGAGAATGCCGAAGGCGCACTGATGCAGAGTGTGCCGGCTGCGGCTGAACCGGCAGTGAGTGTACCGACTGAAACCGTGCAGGCCGAAATCATGCAGGCAGGAACCGGATCCGCAGACGGACCGCAGACGGTGAGTCTGGGGAATGCCGTGGATCCCCAGGATCCGGAGGGTGTGCTGGATGGTACGGGAGTTTCGGGAACGGAGAACTCGCTGTGTCCTGCGGAAATGGAGACCGCAGAAACTGCGGGAATTTCAAAGGATACCGAACCGGAAGGTTTGGAGGATAGCGTGTCGGCCGCTGCGGTGAAGGAATCTCGGAAGCCGGTGGATAAGATCGGGCTTTTGCTTTTCTTTTTCCTCACGACGCAGCTTTCGGAGATCTTTCCGTTCCTTGCCGGTCTGTTTTGCAAGATCCAGCATCCGATCGCGCCGGCCATCAACCTTTCAAAGACCTGGGAGGGACTTGCCTTCAGTCTTGTCGGGACGACTTTCGCGGGAAGCGTTCTGTACTTCATCATGCCGTTTAATGTCTGGAGCTGCGGCATGGCCGCCTGCCTGATCGCGCTGATGGGGTTTGGTGGAACGCTGACGCTTTCAGCAATCAAGCGGGACCGTGGTGTCCGCGATTACGGGACCCTCGTCGTTGGCCATGACGGGATCCTGGATCGGATCGATTCGATCTGTTTTGCAGCTCCGGTATTTTTCCACATCGTCCAGATCTACCTTCATTATCCAAACATGTTTTGGGGATGAATTCCTGAAGTTTTGAGCAATTCGGATGCCGAAAGGCTTGATTTCAGGATTTGATTTTCCGTGCGTTTTTGGCCGGTTTGATGCCGAAAACGCATGATTTGTGTCCCGACGCCATTCAGGTTTGGGGCGAAACGCCGTTCGTTTTACTTCATTGACCGACCCGGTCCCGGAATTAGAGACCATGCCAACTCCCACACCTCAAGATCCGAATCGTCGTCCTGTACGTCCCCAGCCTCTCAAACCGGCTTCCGCTCCGCAGTCGGCTTCGACGCAGCGTCCGCTTAAGCCTCAGCCGATGAAGCCGCAGTCTGCTTCGCCGCAGTCTCTGAAGCCTCAGCCGATGAAACCGCAATCTACGTCGTCGCAGTCTTTACGGCCTGTTCCGGCATCGGGGGAGAATGCAGGTCAGACCTCGGGGCAGAAACGCGGGGCGGTGCGTCCGGTACTGGTCCAGGAAGAGGCTCCGGCTCCGATGGCGCTTTCTGAAGAGGCGCAGGTGTTTTCTGTCGCGCTTTCCGAGACGGACGTTTCGGATTTTCTGGTGGAGCAGGATGCCTATCTTGCCGAGACGATCCATGTTCGCGAAGAGCCGGAGGAGGAAGAGGAGCTTACGGACAAAATCGTGAAAGGTGCGCCGCCGTGGTTCATCAGCACGATCGGGCACGTGATCCTGATCCTTCTGGGGGCACTTTTAGTTTCGGTCGTTCCGACGCCGCAGAAACCGCTCATGGTCGAGTGTGAGATGGTGATGGAAGTGGAAGAAGAGGAGGAAGAGGAAGAGATCTTCCTGGAAGAGGTCGGCGTTCAGCAGGAGCTTGAGGCGGAGACTCCCACGGAGACGGAAGAGCCGGAAGCGAGCGAGATGGCCGAGGAGGACAAGCCGGTGGAAGATCCGATGCTTGAGCCGGAGGCTTTGCCGATCACCGAGACGGGGACACAGGCTCCCCGCGTGAAGGAGGCACCGGCCGGTGCCCGAGTTGGCGGGCGCACGCCGGGAGGCCGCAGGGGGGGTTTAGGCAGGTATGTCGGCACGAA
>CAZRGJ010000584.1:0-2308 GCA_964599445.1 uncultured Planctomycetaceae bacterium
TTCATGACATGACGGGCAGCCAGACGGCTCTCGAAGAGTGCCGTCGCGCGTGGGACCTTTAGCCGAAATCTCACCGCTGCCCCTTCTGTGAACTCCGTGGTCCAATCGGATCTGGTTCGGCACACGATCGCCTGAAGATCCGCTATTTTTCCGCTTTTTCTTCCAGAACGATCTGTTTCACGGTCTCGAACGCGATATCCTTGTGCCGTTTGAGTCCCTTGGAGTCCCGAATGCCGTTCTGCGAAATGAAGTAGGTCCGGACGTTTTTGGTCCGCACGAACGCGAAGCGGATCTCGCCGTACTTCTGCAGTTTCTCTGTCGTGAAAGTCGATTCCGTCGCATCGATGAGCTGCGCCAGCTCACAGGCGGCCCCCTGAGAAATGGAGAATTCCTTCTTTTCCGACGTTCCGGTCGCCGGGTCCGTCACCTGGATCCAACCCTCGGCACCGATCGGCTGCATTTCGATCAGCGGCTGGTTCGCGATGCGGAAGGAAAAGAAAATGAACAGCGTGAAGCACGTGATGAACGTGAACGCATGAAGGATCGTGGCCCGGCGATGGTAGCGGCGTCTGCGTCCCTGCGGATTCGCGGAGTCCTGGGAGTCGGTGCCGTTCTGCGGAACGTTTCGCCCGCCGTTCTGTCCGGCATTTCGGCGTGCGTTGGTGTGGGCGTGTGCGGCTTTTTTACTGCTGGAGTTCTTTTTGCTCATGAAAATTTCCTCTTTACGAAAAAACGGGAACGGTCGGGATCAGGGACCGGAATCATTTTCGGAGAAATGCGCGGATCGCCCGGTCAACTTCTTCAGGCTGTTCCATCGGAGCAAGATGCGCGGCATTCGGAATGACGGCCAGCTCGGCTCCCGGAATGGAACGCGCAAGTTCCTCCATCGCGGACGGGGGTGAAAGCACATCCAGTTCCCCCGTCAGGACGAGGACCGGAATGTCGAATTGCGTCACGAGCTGCGTGAAATCCCGACGCTGCGCCATTCCGCGGGCAGCTGCGGCAACACCTTGCGGGGAGTTTTCGGAAACCATCCGAAGGTAGACAGAATAGACGCCGTTCGCCAAACTTTCACTGCCTGCCGAGTCCCCATTGCCTGCTGGACCACCGCCGTTCGGCTCTTCCGCGGCCCGGAGCGTCGCGTCGGTCATGAGATTTTTCTTCATTCCTTCCGCCATAAATGCGCAGGATGCTCCCGTTTCGATCCGATCCGCGGTCAAAAGACGGTTGGCTGCGGCTTCCGGCGTATCGCACCGTGCGTTGGAATCGCAGAGAATGAAGCGTTCCAGACGCGCCGCGTGCCGGCTCCAGAATTCCAGACCGACGTACCCTCCCATGGAAAGTCCGCAGTACGTGCATTTTTCGATGCCGAGCGAATCGAGCAGTTCCGCAAGATCGTCCGCCATATCCGCCATCGTCGTGAGCGGCAAGCCGGACGGCGAGCTTTTCCCCATTCCGCGAAGATCGGGAGCCAGAACGGTGAATTCGTCGGAAAGTCCCGCAAGCTGCGCCTCCCACATCCGATGGTCAAAAGGAAATCCGTGCCCGAGCAGAAGGACCATCGGACCGGTTCCCCGTTTTTCGTAATTCAGTTTCATGCGTCTGTTCCTGTGAGTCTGCCTCAACTGCTGATTCCGATCGGAAGTCTCCGTCACGGAACCGTTCGGGAATCGTTTCCTCACGGAGATGGGATGCACCTCCGAACGAAGAAAACGAAACAGGATATTCTTCCATTATATCAGATTTCGCCATTTTGTATACCGGGAAGAAAAAGAAAATTTCAGAAAAATGAAAGATCCGTCTGCGGAAGGATGCTGAAAACGGAAAAAATGGGGAAAATTCAAGCTGGAAGGAATTTTGACCGAAAAAAAGAATGGATTTCTGCCGATTTCGGAGACTTTCAGGAATATTTCCATCATTTTTTGGAAAAAAGTTTTGAAAAAGTCCCGGTCCGGCACGTTTCAGAGATTCCACGATCGGTAAATTGGGAAGAAACGGTAATTTTTATGAGTACGGTTGGCGACTTTATTTGGAAAAAAGATTTTTGTATTCCCAGCAAAACGGAGGCAGGACACGCGATCCTTGACGGCGTCGTGCTTCAGCTTCAGGATTTTGAGTGGTCGCAGAAAGACATTTTCGCGATCCAGCTTGCTTTCGAAGAAGCACTGGTGAACGCCATCCGCCACGGCAATCAGTCGAACAACCGGCTGGGAGTGCAGGTCCATCTCGAAATTTCGCCGGAACATTTTCTTGCCCGGATCTCGGACGAAGGCTCCGGTTTCGATCCGGACGATCTTCCGGACCCGAC
>CAZRGJ010000585.1:0-1365 GCA_964599445.1 uncultured Planctomycetaceae bacterium
TTGGAAGTCGTTCGGCGCGGATTCATGTGCGACCTGCTTTTCCAGAATATCCACCATGTTTTTCAGGCTCCCCCGGAAGTGCTGGAAATCATTTCATCCTTTACTCCATGCCGGGAAAAGGAGCAAAAAAGCGCCATTGCTCCAACGACGGCAGGTGAACTTTCCCTGAACGAAAGGGGAGAGGTGGAAATTCCCGGCGAAGTGGTCATCGGGCTGGCTGATGAGCTTTTCGGAGAGAAGATCTTCCGCAATACGGCAGGTGATTTTGCGAAAGAACTGGAGGAGATCGAGCCGGGTGTGCTTCACGAAAAAGAAGGTGCGGACCGTCTGAAAAAGACATTTCAAAATACGGTCGTTACGCCGATCCTTGAGGCTGCCGGAGCGGTTTATGGTCAAGATGTGCGTCCGTCGGACCGGAGGCAGCTGGAGAGGAAATTAAAAGAGGATTCCGAACGGTTTATCGAAAAGAAGATTGTAGAACGGAAAATCGAGCAGAGGAACCTTGAAAAGGAATTTCAAAAACAGATGAATGAGGTACAGGGAGATCCGCAGAAAGAAGGGTCCGTTCGGGAAGTTTTTAAAGAAAAGGTTGCGGAGGCGAATCTGAATTTTCAGAAGGAGCTGGCTCAGGCAGTGGAAGAACAGATCCGTACTTTTGCGCAGGATGCCATTCATACGATGGAAACCAAAAAACGGGAACGAAAGAAAGAAGAGATCGAAGTTTCGATCCGTGACCGTTTGCGCGGTTTTACCCGGACGATTCCGTCTTTTTTGATGGCGTACGGTACGGACGGCGTAACGCTGGCGGCGTTTGATTCGATCATTCCCGATGAAGTTTTTCAGGAAGTCACGGGTATTTCGCTAGAGCAGTTCCGTTTTCTCCGCGACGGCGGGAAGTATACGGATCCGGACACCGGAGAAGAGAAAAATTTTCCGGGAAAACTGTTTGATCCGACGGTTTTTGATGATTCTGTTCGGGAATTCATGCGTCTTCGGAAGGAGCTTGCGAATTACTTTGACGAAGAAAACGAAAAAGACATTTTCGACTATATTCCGCCGCAGAAAACGAATCAGATCTTCACCCCGAAACGGATCGTGAAACAGATGGCAGATCTTCTGGAAACGGAAAATCCGGGGTGCTTTGACGATCCGGAGAAGACGTTCATCGATCCGTATATGAAATCAGGACTTTTCATTTCGGAGATCGTAAAACGTCTTTACAGAAGTTCCCGGATGCGGGAAATTTTCCCAGACCGGCAGGAACGGCTCGTACACATTTTCGAGAAACAGGTTTACGGACTTGCGCCGACGGAGATCATTTATCGGATCGCGGTTAATTTTCTTCTTGGGCCTGATGGGAATTCA
>CAZRGJ010000585.1:1375-2308 GCA_964599445.1 uncultured Planctomycetaceae bacterium
ATTCAGCTGTGTTTCGGCATCATTTTAAACAGGCGGATGCCTTGAAAGCGGCCAAGGAAAATAGCCTGCAAAAGCTGCTTGACGAACTGTATGGAGAGGAGGAAATTTAATTTCAAGCCCCCCCTTGCGTTTCGGGACAGATGTGGTAAAATACAGGTTGATAGACTGAATTCATTTCGGCACGGTGAGCGATCATCGGCGGCGGAGTGGGTCAGGTGGAATAAACTCAGGAGAAAATCATTATGTCGCAGCACGTATTTTACGCAGAAGTCCATAATGTGCCCGGTGTCCTTTCACATATCTCCGGTATGTTCTCGGCACGCGGTTTCAACATTAAGAGCCTGACGGTCGGCGAGACGGACGATCCGGAGCGTTCGCGCATGACGGTCGTCGTGGCCGGTGATGATCACACGATGGATCAGGTGCGCAAGCAGCTTGAAAAGATCGTGACGGTCGTGAAGGCAGTGGACATCAGCGAGCAGGATTACGTGGAACGCGACCTTGCGCTCATCAAGGTCCAGGCGGACTCGGTGAAGCGGATGGAGATCCACGAGCTGGTCAATATTTTCCGTGCGAAGATCGTGGACGTTGCGCAGGATTCCATCATGATCGAACTCTCCGGTAAAGAGAAAAAAATTGATGCTCTTATTGAACTGATGCGTCCTTTTGGCATTTTGGAGTTGGCGCGGTCTGGTCGGATCGCCATGACATGAGGAAATTAGGTTCAGGAGGAATACTCAATGGCTGCTAAAATGTACTATGAAAATGATGCTGATCTTTCCCTTTTGAACGGCAAAACCGTCGCCATTCTTGGTTACGGCAGCCAGGGCCATGGTCATGCGCAGAACCTCCGCGACAACGGCGTCAATGTCATCGTCGCTGAACTTCCCGGAACCGCCAACTACGATCTGGCTGTTTCCCACGGATTCCAGC
>CAZRGJ010000586.1:0-2297 GCA_964599445.1 uncultured Planctomycetaceae bacterium
CACACCGGATCCCGGTACGTGAAGTGCCGATGCGCGAAATCGTTTTTGATTCGGAGGCTTCCATTTCTGCCTGCCATGCGCTGAATCAGTGCAAGCTGGCGGTCGTGAATGGTGCTTTGACGATTCACTCCGAAGGGAGCGACCCCTACTTCATGATGCAAACGCCGCTCTATACTGCGGAAACGTGGGAAGACGGCCAGCCGAAACAGGTGCGAGTCCGATTGACGCTGCGCGGGGAACCGAATTACAGTGTGGGCTTTTACTGGGTCGATTCCCAGGTGCCGAATTTTTCGGAAGAACGAAACGGTTCCGGACTTTCTCAGCCGGATCTGACGGAGTGGAAGACGGTCGACGTAGACATTACGGCCCCGTACCCGATCCGTCAGTGGCGCGTGGATCCCGGAATGAAGAAGGGGCGCATCGAGATCAAAAAGATCGAGTTTCTGGAACTGAAAGTCGACGGTCCCCAAGTCGAGACGCTGCCGATGGAGTCCGTTTTGCGTCCGGGATTGCCCGTGAGTCCGAAATCGACGGCGGATACTCTTGCGCAGCTTGCCAGAACGCCGAATAGCGGATGGCGGAGTGAAGCGTTCACTGGCGGTTTTCCGCGTGAGCTGCAGACTGTCCGGATCCGGGTCACGAATCCGGAGAATAAGTTGGCCGTTTTCCGCGTGAATGGAAAAGAAGAAACGTTTTCGCCGAAATCGAGTCGGATCTTCTCGTTCGTTTCCGATCCGAAACAGGCGGTCCAGAAGTGTGTCTGGAAGATCGAAGTGCCCGGATTTACGCCGTTTGTGCGCGAAATGACGCTCATCCACGACGTGGAGCTGACGCCGGACTGGAAAACGGTAAAGGGGAAAGATTTTGATCTGCGGCTCTCGCCGGACGGCCAGACTGCGTTCCTTTGCCGAAACGGGAAAAAAATCGCGGCGATCCTGGGTCTGGATCCCGAAACGATGCCGTTTTCCGTGGTGGAAAATGCGATCCAGTTCCGTGTTTCCGGCCCATGTGTTCTGCCGACGGTCCGGCTTCCGGGCGAGATGACGTATGCGGCGTTTCCCGGTCTGGAGCTGCTCGAAAACGGAGAGTGGAGTTCCTCGATGGCGGACATCGTGATCCCGGAGCATGACCGGATCCGTCCCGCGCCGGAACTTTTGACGCAAACGTGGGCGGGTGTCATGACGCAGGATGGCGCGTTTCGGCTGCACTGGGCGAATCCCGCATTCCAGCCGGTTTTTGCGGTCCCGAACTATTTCGACACGACGCCGGACGCTATGTTGCGCGTGGAAGTTGGCGAAAATGCGGTCCTGAACGGGACGGAGACGGTCATGCTGGAGTTCTCGCCGTCCGTGAATGAGACGGAATTCCTTCATGCTGCGCTGAAAGATCAGCTTGCGCACACGAAGAGCGTCGCGGTCCGGGATCCTTCGATGATGAAGGAAGAAGAGCTGGGCGGTGCGCGGGAGAAACTTTTTGCGCTTTACCGTCAGCAGCTGGAGAGCGGTCCGATCCGCTCGGAAGCCGGTTGGGGACACTGCGCGGGTGAAAAATGGCACAAAGGGCCGGCCGGCGACATGGCGTCGGCACTTTGGCGCATTGGCGGTGAAGTGCCGGATCTGGATTTTCATCCGGGAGGCGCGCACATTGGGAACGATTCGATCCTCTTCGTTCGCGGACGTGCTCAGAAATGGTACTCGTGGTGCGTCGGCGGGGCGGAAGGCGTTCTGAAGAGCCGCGGAGCTGACGGAAGCTGGAGATATGCCGGCGAATACGACGTCACGCACTTTGAATCGACGGCACTTGGACGCTGTGCGCATCCGTGCTGGGTCCTTCTGCGCGGGTACGTGCTTTCCGGAGAAAAGAAGTACCTCGACGCTGCGCTTGAATCGATCGCGTGGTGCCGCAGATTCCACGTGGCCCGCGGAGGACAGTGCTGGGAAATGCCGCTCCACACGCCCGACCCGCTGGCTGCCGGACAGATGGTCCGAGCGTGCGCTTTGGCGTACCAGATCACGAAAGATCCGCAGTATCTCGCCGATGCTGAGCGCTGGGCACTGGAAGGCGCGACGTACGTCTACCTTTGGGACACGGAGAAGAGTCCATGGCAGTTCGGTGCGTACATTGGTGTCCTCGGCGCGACGAACTGGAAGGCTCCGAACTGGCTCGGACGCCCTGTGCAGTGGATCGGGACCGTTTACGCCTACGCGCTCCTGGACTATGCCGAGGCACTGACGGAAACGGATCCGGAACGCGCGAAGCTCTGGCATCAGATCGCGGAGTGGATCACGCTTTCCGCG
>CAZRGJ010000587.1:0-2296 GCA_964599445.1 uncultured Planctomycetaceae bacterium
ACGCAAACATGGAACAGCGGGTCCGTGAATATAGTGTCGACGGTTTCCGACTGGACGTGGCGGACCGCATTCCGCTTGATTTCTGGGAAGAAGCCCGCGTTCGTCTCGAAAAAATCGATCCGGAGATCGGTCTTCTCTCCGAAGGAACGCGCTGGCCGGATCAGCTCAAAGCGTTCGACCTGAACTACAGTTTCCCGATCTACGGCTACATTCGGCGCGTGTACGATGACGGACTCTCTGCGAAAGAGAGCCGGGGAGTGAAAGAACGTTTTCGAAATCAGCGTCCGATCGGCGGCGACCGAGTCATCCACTACATCGACAATCACGACATCTCGAACGACGACTACGAAAACCGCGTCGAAAAACGCTGGACCGAAAAAGGCGTAAATGCCATGCTCGCCATGATGTTCACGCTCGACGGGACCCCGATGCTCTACTGCGGGCAGGAGATCTGCGATAAAAACCGCCACTCGATCTTCGGTTCCAAATTTGGCTGCAAAGTCGACTGGGAAAACGCGGATTCCGACGAAGCGAAACGCAGAACGGCCCTGATCCGCCAACTCGCCGCAGAGCGAAAAGCGCGTCCGGAACTCACTGCCGGAAAACTGGTCTGGCTCGACAATTCCGCGGAGGAGGACGTCCTGACGTACCTGCGCGTTCTGGGTGAAAAGCAGACTCTCGTTGCCGTGAACGTTCGCGGAAAAGCCGTTTCCGGCAGCGTGACGCTCCCGGACGGAACGCAAAAGCACATTGAGCTTGACGCATGGGGATTCCTCATCGAGTAAAATCCCGCAGATCCTGAAGGTCTGAAAACCGGCCCGTTCCCCCAAACGGCACGCCCATAAAGAATGTGTGCTCCAGACGCACACAGTTTTCCTTTCCTGGGAAACCCTGTGTGCTTTTTCATTTGAAAGTCTGCCCAGTCTTCGGAAACAAAACTCTCCCCCCCTTGAAAAGATTTCGATTTCCGGTAAAATGAGTGGAAAATTTTTCTGTTTTTCAATCAATTTACGTTAATTTGGTGCCAAAATGTCAGAAACTTTCGAACTTCCGAAGCAGTACGATTTCCACTCCGCATGGGAAAAATGGTATCCCTGGTGGGAGGAAAACGGACTTTTCCACAGCACGCCGAATCCGGATAAAAAGCCGTTCACCATCGTGATTCCGCCGCCGAACGTCACGGGCGCGCTGCACATGGGACACGCGCTGAACAATACGCTGCAGGACATTCAGATCCGCATGAAGCGAATGCAGGGCTTCGAGGCACTCTGGGTTCCCGGTACGGACCACGCTGGGATCGCGACGCAGGCGATGGTGGAGAAAAAACTCCGTGAAGAAGAAGGTCTGACCCGAAACGACATCGGACGCGAAGCGATGGTCAAACGGATCTGGGACTGGAAAGACTCTTTCGAGAAGCGCATCATCGGTCAGCTGAAAAAACTGTCGGTCAGCTGCGATTGGGACCGTCTCCGATTCACGCTCGACCCGGTCTGCGCGCGTGCAGTCCGAAACACATTCTTCACGTTCTTTGAAAAAGGCCTGATCTACCGCGGCAAGAAACTCGTGAACTGGGACACCGCGCTTCAGACGGCCGTGAGCGACGACGAGATCAACAATGAAACGCATGATGGCCATTTCTGGTACCTGAAGTACCCGGTCATCAACCCGCAGGAAGGCGATCTGGAGTACGTGACGGTCGCGACGACCCGTCCGGAAACGATGCTCGGCGACACGTGCGTCGCGTGCCATCCGGAACCGCGCAAGCAGCTCGACCTGCTTGAAAACGCGATCCGTGAAGAACTCGCAGCTGCGGAATCTGCCGGACGTGACGCGGAAAAAGCGGAACTGGAAGCGAAGCTCGAAACGCTCCTGAAACGCCGAGAAACGCATCTTGAGCTGCTCGAAAAACTCGCGGAAATGGCGAAAGCCGGCAAAAAGCTCATGCTCCCGCTGGTGAACCGCGAGATCCCGCTCGTGACGGACATCTGGGCCAAACCGGAAATGGGGACTGGCTGCGTGAAGATCACGCCGGCACACGACCCGAACGACTTCGAAGTCGGTAAGCGCGCCATGGTGCCGTTCATCAGCATCATGAAGAAAGACGGCACGCTGACTGCCGAAGCGAGCGTTTACGCCTGGGACGGCAGAAAATTCGCCAACGTGACGGCCGAAGAATCCGCGTTGAGCCGTACGGTGCCGGAAAAATACGTCGGCATGAAGATGCTCGAAGCGCGTGAAGTGATCGTCGCGGACCTGGAAGCTGCCGGCATCCTCCTTAAAGTAGAAGACCATCAGC
>CAZRGJ010000588.1:0-2277 GCA_964599445.1 uncultured Planctomycetaceae bacterium
GGAAAGTTTATCGGCCGGAGAAGACTATCTTCTGAAGAGCATCGACCTTCCGAAAGTGCAGACTGTCGGAACTTACGCATTCCGCTATCAGAGATCGCTGGAAACCGTAACGCTCGGCAGCGTCGGCAACCCTGTCGCGAGTATCGGCGCGAACGCCTTCAACTCCTGCACACAATCGACACTTTCGATCGTTATTTACACCTCGGACGGTGCCGCACTTTCAGGGAGTCCGTGGGGCGCAACAAATGCGAACGTGGTATTTAAAGCTGCTGGCTGATTGCAGATGATTGATAGCTATCCGCTATCGGCTATCTGCTTAAAAAAAGCTATCCGCTAAAAAAAGAAAGGAAACAGAAATGGCGTTCATCAAAGGTCAAGAGGGTCACTTCTTTTTCGAAGTGCGAAGTTTAGAAACTGGGGAACTCTACCCCGGATGTACATTTTCGAAGACCATCGTTTATGTTGACGGAAATACCGACATCAACACGAGCACAAGCCCGAGTTTTGACGCATGGTCCACATTAAACGCATCGCTGAATGAGTGCTATATTTCCGGAAGTGCCAGCGGTCTGTGGCGTGTCTCCATCCCAACACTTCCAAATGACTGTGAAACGCTGACGTTCCACTTCGTTCCAACCGCCGGACTGAATGTGCACGTCCCGCTGGTAACCATCTCGCTGGAAAATGCACCTTCAGAAAGTACGGTGGACCTCTCCGGGCTGGCAACTTCTGCGGAATTGACCTCCGCAAAGAATGAGATCCTCGCAGGCAGTGTGACTTCTGCGGAGATCGGAAATATCCCATATTATGTATGGAACTATGCGCTTCCGTCCAATATATCGTCTTCCTATGTTGGCGGACTTATTCAGACGATGTCCTCCTCGGTGAACAACATCCGGCAGGACATGCCGAATGCGGCCGAGATCTCGTCGTCCGTATGGGCGGTCAGTCAGCGAACATTGACATCGCCGGTCATTTCCGATTCCGTACGGCTGGCAACCAAAGACAATGTGGCAGATGCGCGGGAGTACATCGTTTCGCAGTGCGCCACCGCGGCCGGATTCGCAACTCCGGCCGCCGCGAACCCGACAAAGAATGAGATCCTCACGCAGTGCAAAACCGCGGAAGGGTTCGCGACCACGGAAGAAGTCGCATCCGCTGCGGATCTTCTTCTTTCCCAGCTGGCAACTTCAGGGGCTTTGGAAAGCGCAAAGGAGGAGATCCTCACGCAGTGTGCCGACCTTCCAAAGATCCACGCCCTGCTCGGCCGCTGGTCCGTCTCGGGCAACATCCTCACGACTTACGACACGGCCGGAAATGTGCTTTCCGTCCACAGTTTGACACGTGACGGAGAGGGAAATATTACAGCGACGCAATAAAAACAGAATATCAAAACATTAAAAAGTTCTTGAGGAGGGAGTCTGAGGGAGGAACAACTTTCAAGATGTTCCTTCCTCACGAACGTGATGACATGACGGGCAGCCAGACGACTCTCGAAGAGTGTCGTCGCGCGTGATGTCTTTAGCCGGAAAACTTTGAAACCTTTACGGAAATTCACTCTGCGAGAGAATTTCCTACCCGTGAAGAGTTCACGTCCGTGAGGGAAGGGGCTTTTTGAAAGCCGCCCCTCCCCTCAGACTCCCCTCCTGGAAAACTTTTAATATTCAGAAAGGATCTCATTTTGTTCCCAACATCCACAACCACCATCCCTTTCGACTGTCCGACCTGCGGATGCGGAGAATGTGCGCAGATCGCCGTCCTGTGCATGTGCTGCGGAAATTTCTCATTCAGCCATGGAACGGAAACCGACTTTTACAATGCGAAACTCTCCTGCCCGGAATGCGGAGTTCTCTGGAATGCACATTCCTCCGACTGTTCCGATCCGGTCGAGTCGGTCAACATGCTCCAGCCCATCTACGAAAACGACGTTTACTACCGCGCCGTAAGTAAATGGACCGGAAAGTATGAGATCTGGCCGTACCTTGAATACGTGTGGGAAAATTCCAGCGGCAGCCAATGTACCGACCATTGCGGAAATGTTTACGAACGAGGAGACACCGAATGAATTGCCAATTCCGGAAAGAAGAGGAACTCCGCGCCGTGTGCATCGTCTGCGGAAGACGTATCCGAACGAAAGACCATACACAGGTCAAGGTGAAATGCCCGGGAAACCGCCAACTTTCCAGCGTCGGAAAGTTGAAGACCTACGCGCAGGCTGTGACCCGGCACCTCCTCACCGGCTGCGCAACTCGAACGGATGAAGAAGTCGAGGAGCTT
>CAZRGJ010000589.1:0-567 GCA_964599445.1 uncultured Planctomycetaceae bacterium
GGCTTCACGCTCTGCCAGCCCGGTCCGACTTCGAATCTCCACAAAATGAAGGCAAACGGCTCCGGGATTCAGTGCATCAGCATGAACACGCTCTCGGATTTTAATCCGCAGATCCTTCCGGACGGACGCCTCCTCTTCACGCGCTGGGAGTACGTCGACCGGGACCTGACGTACCGCCAATCTCTCTGGACGCAAAATCCGGATGGAACGGGCTACCAGCTCTACTTCGGAAACACGGTGCGCAGCTGCGGATCGTTCCTTCAGTCACGCCCGCTGCCAGGCTCCAGCACGCAGCTGGTCTCGTGCTTCACGCCGCATCATGGGTACCCGCAGGGAGCGATCGGTCTGATCGATTCCTCGTTTGGCCGAGAGGCTCCGGAAAACGTCGGGTACACTTACGTCACGAAAGAACTCGCGCCTGTTCGGGATCGAAACCATGAATGGGGCTACCGCGATCCGTTCCCGATTTCGACGGACCGATTCCTTTGCTCGTTTGGTTCCGAGCGAAACGGCTCCGCACGCTACCGCCTTTACCTGCTGGACCGGAACGGCGAAAAACGGCTTCTC
>CAZRGJ010000589.1:577-2272 GCA_964599445.1 uncultured Planctomycetaceae bacterium
ACTGCCCGTTGGCGATTCGGGAAACTCCGCGCCCGCGTGAAGTCTCCTCCACGATCTCGGATCCATCCCGCTCGACGGGAACGCTCCTTCTGGTGAACGTCTACGAGGGACTCGCACCATTCGTCAAGCCGGGGCAGGTCGCGAAACTGCGCATCATGGAACAGGTCCGCAAATCGGAAGATCTCGGAAAGCGCGCCTACGATCAGTCGCCGGTAATGAGCGGAGCGACCTACTATGCGAAGCGATGCTGGGGAGAAGTTCCGGTAGAAAAAGACGGCTCGGCACATTTCGAGGTCCCGGCACTGCGCGAGATCTACCTTCAGGCACTCGATTCGGAGGGAAGAGAACTTCAGCGGATGACGTCAGCACTTCAGGTCATGCCCGGCGAAGTCCAGAGCTGCGTGGGATGCCATGAAGACCGTCAGAAATCGCCGCTCTCGCTCATGGGCGGTATCCAGCCAATGGCCGCCCGCCGTGCACCGGACGTGCCGAAGATGCCGGAATGGTGGAATGAGATCGCGCCGACGAACGAAAACCTCGATCCTCGGATCCTCAATTACTGCACGCTGGTCCAGCCCGTCTGGGACCGGTGCTGCATTGCGTGCCACAGCGGAATCGATCCGGACGGCGGATGCGATCTGACCGGAGACAAAACGCGCTTTTTCTCGCAATCGTACGACAGTCTTGTTTTCCGTTCCCGCTCGTACCGCCAGCACGAAATGTTTTCCGGCAGAATGCTCCCGGAAGAAGCGAGGCGCGAAAAACCGCTCGTCCACTTCTACTGGCTCCTCTGGACTCCCTCCGGCGTAAACCAGCCGCTGGAAACCGGGATCCTCGCAAGTCGGCTGGAAGAGTACATGACGAAAGAGCACTGCGGGCAAGAGATCCCGCTTGCCGACCGGCAGCGTGTTTTCATGTGGGTGGACGCGAACATCCCCTACTATGCGACGTACGCGAACAGCCGGCCGGAAACCGATGGGAAACGCGACCTTTTCGCCTGCGGACCGTTCTGGAGCGATTTCCATGAGGTCTGGAATCGCCGATGCGCAAAATGCCATCGGGAATTCCACTACAGCGCCACGCCGACCGGCCCCGCCAATCCGACGACGAACTGGTCCGGGCGTTTTGGGTGGGTAAATTTCTCGACCCCTAAACACTCCGCACTCCTCACGGCCCACCGTCCCAAACCGCTTGGACGCGGGATCCGTACGGACGAGGGATTCCTTTTCGAGAGCGACGAAGACCCGGACTATCAGAAACTCCTCCGTGCCATTCGTTCCGGACACGACGCCATGCTTGCCGTTCCGCGTGCCGATATGCCGGGCTTCCGAAACGCCAAAGCAGAGGATTGAGCGCATGGCATCATGCCGCGTACTGCCGGACACTGCCGCACACTACCATCCGCGTTCTTCCGCATGATCCACGGAAGAACCGCGCCCAGAACACACATCATTTTTCGGGTCCAGCGGCACGCACACCGATCGCGTTCCCATTATGGCGCAGCGTATGCGGCTTCCCAAGGCCGACGGGGCGATTCAGGACTTTCGGCTGTCCATCCTTACCGCGGACCGCCATGGTCGTGGAGCCGCCGCCGTCGAGATTGACCCCATCATCCGCTCCCAATTTCTGGAGGATCTCGCCGCACTCGGCATACGTTGCGCCAATGCTGAATCCAGCCTGACGTCCATCGATGGT
>CAZRGJ010000590.1:0-2260 GCA_964599445.1 uncultured Planctomycetaceae bacterium
TGCTGTTTTTTGGAAAAAGTTCCGACGAAATGAAACGCATTCGGGAACAGGTTGGTGAGTTTCTGTATTCCCGGCTTTTTTTGGATCTGAAACCGGAACAGCTGAATCGGACGAAATGCGGTATTCCGTTTCTTGGCTTGCGTGTTTATCGCTATTCACTTCGGCTTTCACATCGCGCTCGGTATCGTTTTCGCAGAAAAGTGCGGAAAAATATTTTACTTTATTCGGACGGAAACTTGACAGAAAATAAATTTTGTGCTAAAATGGAGACGTTGTTTGCATTTCTGCAAAAAACATCTTCTCTCGATTTCCGACGACGGGTCTTGAGAGAAAACGGGTTTGGTTCATAGCGGCTCGAACCGAGTCAACCGCGGCGGCAGCTGGAACAACAACGCCGAGAACTGCCGCTCCGCGAACCGGAACTACAACGAACCGGGCAATCGGAACAACAACCTGGGCTTCCGCGTAGCTTGGCAGCGAGGAATGATCTGCCAAACAGAACCAGATCCAGACTGTTTACGGCAAAACTTTTTTTATCTGTCATGTCGGGTATCCGGTTTGGCAGATATAGAATATCGTGCCTTTTTTGCGGGCTTGAGATTTCCGAAGAGTTCCCCAAACCACCCCGTCAGACCTTCGGTCTGCCACCTCTCCTGGCAGGAGGGGCTTCTTGTGTGCGCGGAAGTGCAGTCCGTCGCTGCGGCTCGCGGCCTCCAGTGGATGGGACTTTTGGAGTTTCGTTTTTTTCCGGGAAATTTGCGGAAATTTCCCCAATTTTGCGGGGAGGTGTCTGGTAAAGGACGGCATTTTGTGCTATAATCGCGTGTATGTTTGAGTTGGATGCGGACCCGGACGGAATTTTCCGCGCAGTGTCCGATTTCAGAAACACCTGGACAGAATGTTCGGAGATACCATGACTCCCGATTTTACCCCCACAACCTCCCTGAATTACCTGGACTATACGGTCTGTATCGTATTTTTTGTGCTCATGGCACTTATCGGCGTCGTTTCTGCGGTGCGTGCAGGAAAGAACTCTTCCGAGTACTTCCTTTCCGGACGCAATATGCCGTGGTGGCTGCTCGGTTTTTCCCTCGTCGCGACGACCTTTGCGGCCGACACGCCGAACTTCGTCGCGAACGTTATCCGTACACAGGGCGTCGCGGGGAACTGGTGCTGGTGGGCGTTTCTGCTTACCGGCATGGTCACGGTCTTCATTTACGCGAAACTCTGGCACCGTCTGGGAGTTTTGACCGACATTGAATTTTACGAAAAACGCTATTCCGGCAAAAGCGCGGCTGTCGTCCGCGGTTTCCGCACGCTGTATCTTGGGCTGATCTTCAACACGGTGGTCATGGCGAACGTGACGCTTGCGATGATCAAGATCCTCGGCGTTTCGCTCGGCATGGATCCAATCGTCACGATCGTTTCCGCCGGTCTGATCACGGTGATTTTCGCCGTCCTCGGCGGTTTCACGGCCGTCATCTGGGCAGACTTCGTTATGTTTCTCGTCGCGATGTTCGGTGCGATCGTGCTCGCAGTCACGGCGGTCCAGCTTCCGGAAGTCGGCGGTCTGAGCAATATGCTGGCGCATCCGAATGTTTCCTGGCGTCTGTCGATGCTGCCGGAACTGAGTCAGACGGATCTCGTCGTGACGCTTCTGGTCATCCCGCTTGCGATCCAGTGGTGGAGCGCGTGGTATCCGGGAGCGGAACCGGGCGGAGGAAGCTACGTTGCGCAGCGAATGCTTGCGGCGAAGAGCGAAAATCATGCACTCGGCGCGACGCTGTTCTTCAATTTCTGCCATTATGCCGTGCGTCCGTTCCCGTGGATCGTCGTGGCTCTTGCTTCGCTGATCGTCTTTCCGGATATTGCGTCGCTGAGAGAAGCATTCCCGAATATTCCGGAACACATGATGAAAGACGACCTCGCGTACCCCGCGATGTTCCAGTTCCTGCCGCATGGTCTCTTCGGGCTGATGATCACGTCGCTGTTTGCTGCGTATATGTCGACGATCGCGACGCACCTGAATCTTGGTTCCTCGTACATGGTGAATGACTTCTACCAGCGGTTCGTTCGTCCAGACGCTTCGGAGAAGAAGCTCGTGCTGATGGGGCGTATCTGGACAGTGATCCTGATGGTGCTGGCGAGTGTCATGGCACTTTACCTGGAAAGCGCGATGGATACGTTCCAGATCATCCTGTCGATCGGAGCTGGAACGGGGCTTCTCTTCCTTCTCCGCTGGTTCTGGTGGCGGATCAAT
>CAZRGJ010000591.1:0-558 GCA_964599445.1 uncultured Planctomycetaceae bacterium
GTGCTGCGTCCGGTCGCCGCTGAAGCCGAGATTCAAAACTTTACGGTTTCCGAACCACTTCGCGTAGGCGTCCTTTCCGTTTCCTTCCCAAAAGTTCGTGATGGAGTCGCCGAGCAGCACGATGTCGATCTCTTCCGACTCGGCCTGCTTGAATTTCTGCTCAAAACGCGGTTTCCAGAAGGAACGCCAGCCGGTTTCGTTCATTCCCGAGACAGACTGGACCGCGAGATGGTTTCCTTCTTCGTTTGCCTGCAAGGTCACGGCGAGGCCGAAGGTCAGAAAAAGGGAGAGAGAAAGGGAAAGGGAGAGGGCCAAAATTCGTTTCATGATCTGCTCCTGATTGAAAAAAGGTTGGGGAATGCGGCGTGTACGTTTCATGGAAAAGCACACGATACTGAATGCCATTTTAGTCCGAGGCCGTCCAAAAGTCAAGGGGCTGGACTAAAAAATTGAAAAAAACCGCAAAACTACAGAGCCGTACATTTCAGGAAAGCTCCGAAGTCAGCGGTTTATTGAAAACTGGAAATTCACGGTCCCGCGAATGGTCACTCACGGTCC
>CAZRGJ010000591.1:568-2256 GCA_964599445.1 uncultured Planctomycetaceae bacterium
TACGCGGATCCCGACGCATTCCGCCGTTCATCCCCGCCTCTCTTCGCATTCCACCGCTCATTCCCGGAGTCCGGCGCGTCGGTGCGTAGGTCCGTTTCGGCGGGTCGTCCGGCTTCAGATCCGACTTAAGCTCAAACGAAGAGAGCGGCGCATACCCAAGTTTTTCGGTCAGTTCGTCCCAATTCTTCGGCAGGTCGATCCGTATAGCCGCGAAACCGCCGCCAGGGACACACATCGTTTTGTTTCGGTTCGCGTCACCGGTCACGAGGATCGCCGTTTTGTTTTCCATCATGACGGGAACCGTCTCGAGCGTTTCCAGACCGCTCCATGCGAGCCACGGAGGAACCGCAGTTTCCTGACCGTCTTCCGTTGAAGCGATCCGCGTCTCGTGGCGGCGCATCGAATACGTTTCCGGGTCGAATGCGCTTCCCGGATTGGCCCAGTAATTCGCGTACGCGCGTTCTGCCAGCGGTCGGCGGGCCGTGAGGATCAGTGCCTCTTCAAGCACCTTTTTCGAAGCGTACTCTTTCGCCAGGTCCCGCGCAACATACTCCGTCACGAGCATCGTCCGGTAAACGAACGGCATACCGCTGCCGAGGGCGAACTGCTGCTTTTCGACGGCGTCCCACGCCATCAGCTCCATGATTTTTTTCGGGTCGTCCGACGCCGGCGACAGATTGTTTCCCCACGAAAGCGCAGATGCTGCGGTCAGCGTATTCTCGTTCAGTCCGAATCCCTGCGTCATGTGCCATGGTTTCCAGCCGATCTTTACCGCGGCGGGTTCATCTTCCGCCATACACCACGGCATCAGGTAGCCAAAGGTCCCCATTCGGTTTTCCTTCACATAGTACCCGCCGAAATTCAGCATCGCGAGATTAATGAACCGTCCGATCGCCGCATTGCGCTGCTCGGAGATCTCCCCCTGTGCACAGTCGATCCCGAGCTGGCGTCCCAGCGGACCATTCACCCAGCAGTAGGGCGTCCAGGCGTGTATGCTGGAGAGCGCGCGGCGAAAGTTTCCGTCCGCCATGGCCTGCGTGAAGGCGATGAGGATCGGCATGAATTCCGGCGGACAGCCCGCCATGACGCCGTTGACCGCCACTTTCCGAATGCTCACGTTCCGGTTCGCGACCGGCAGAGGACCGATGGTCTCATCCGGATCGAGGTCGGTAAACTTCAGGAACTCCGCGACGCGCTCTTTCGTCGGCGGCACGATCGGCAATCCGTCCGTCCAGCCGTTTTCCGCGAAGAAATGATGGATCTCAGCAAGCGTTCCGGTGAAGACGGCCGCGTCATCCGCCATGTTCACTCCTTCGCCGGACGCCGACTTTTCCTCCTCCGTCAGCGGCTCGGTCAGTGCCTTGAGGATCTGCGGCCAGAGGACTTTCCGCGTGTTTTCAAGCAGTTCCTCGCGCGAATGCGAAACGAACGCGCCGGGATACTCCGCGACTCTCGGGACGGGGACTCCGGCAGTCACGGCTGCGGAACGCGCCTGCGTCACGAACCCCGGTGCCGCGATCATGACGGACGGGATCCCCAGATACTCCGCCGCGATGCACGACCCCATTTCCTTCGGCGTGCAGAGACCGCAGCCTCCATTTCCGGAAATGACGGCGTCGATCTTCAATTCCTTCAGCTTTTTCTGAAACGCTTCCTTTTCCTGACGCACCACCCCCGGCCTCGGCCAC
>CAZRGJ010000592.1:0-2249 GCA_964599445.1 uncultured Planctomycetaceae bacterium
GGCTGGATCCCGTGTTACTCCATTGACCGGGATGAAAAGAAACCTTCCGCGGCGGTGAACGTCCGAAACGGCTTTTACACGGACCTCGGTACTGGCGGACGAAGACTTGATTTTTTCTCCCTCATGCAGATCGTCGGAGGCTACAGATCATTTCGCGAAGTACTGACGAAATTCGCGTCAGAATACGAAATTTCGGTTCCCAAAGGCCGTCCGGTATCTCATCCGGAGAATTCCGTAACTTTCCAGGTATGGAATTCAACAGCGGACCGGTGGTGCGAAATGAAAAGCACGACGCGGGAAGCGGTTCAAATGTGCGGCGGTGAATACTGCCACTACAATGGCCGGTACTTTTGCGTCGGTCTGAAGATATTCCGCAGTGCGGATCAGCTTGACCAGGTCAGCGGCTATGTCGTCGCGCAGACGAACGGCGATCCGATCCCCGTTCTGGACAGAAATCGAAATCAGGTTTCATCATGCAAGATCAAAACGGTCGCCGGCAGCGGTTCCGGCCTGATAGGTGAGCACGCACTTTTGAAGGTCGCGGAAGCTCGTGAAAAAGGCACGCTCGATGAGCTGGTCCTTTTCAAAGTGGAAGGAGTTTCAGACATGCTCGCTTTTCAGGCGAGAGTCCCGGAAGAGCAGAGGGATCGGATCCTGGTCCTGACAAACTCGGCGGGATGTTCGGAGAAACCCAAAGTGGAATGGCAGTCAGCGTTCGCCGGCATAAAAGTCGTACTTATCCACGACGCGGATCAGCCGGGTCAGAAGGGCCTTGAGAACTGGAAAGTTTTTTTGCGGGATACGGCGGCGAGTGTCAAGATCGTACAGCTTCCGTATGAGATTTCCCCAAATCACGGTAAAGACCTGAAAGACTTTTTTACTGAAGGGCATTCCTTCGATGACCTGATGGAGCTGGTCCGAACAGCGGAAGAACTTTCACCGGAAGCGATGGAAGAAGATGATTTTCACAACCTGGACCGGGACCATCCGGAACGGCTTGCGAGACTGTTTCTTCGCGCAAGGTATGCCATAGCCGGGGAGCCGGACCTGTTTTGCCTCGTGTACCGTGCCGGCGTCTGGTTTGAGTATCAGGATGGGTGCTATCAGCAGACCGCAGAAAGCACAGTCGTGAATACTTTGACATCCTTTTCCATGGAAGTATTCCGACACGACTGGGAAGAGGATCACGAGATCTGGAGTTTCAGCGGACAGGGCAAACCGCCGAAAGTTCGAAAATTAACGAACGCGATCATCGTGAATACCGTCGCGGTCTTGAAAGCACTGGTCTTCACACGCGAAGAACGGTCCCGGTTTTGGCGCAAGCCGGATCTTCCGGACTGGCTTGACGACCAGAGTTTCGACAAGCTCATACCGCTGCAGAATGGGATTTTGAGCCTTCCGAGGCTCATCCGCGAACTGGACAAAGAAAGTCGGGATTGGAAACTTGAAAACTATTTTTTTCCGCCTACTCCGCTGTTTTTTACAGTCAACGCGTTTCCTGTCCAGTTTGATCCGAGGGCGAAATCCATTGACTGGTGCCGGATGGTGGAGCGCAACCTGATCGACGATCCGGAAGACGTTTCCAAGCTGAACCTGATCCAGGACTTTTTCGGATACTGTCTTCTTCCGGAATCGAAGCTGCAAAAATTTCTCATCCTGACCGGCGAGGGCCGAAACGGGAAGTCTGCGGTTTTGATGGGGTTTTCAACCATGATCGGCGATGCGAACGTCGCGAACGTGCCTCTGGAGTCCTTTGGCGACCGGTTCACAATGTCGGCCATACAGCATCGCATGGTGAATGTCGTGGACGATCTGAATGAGACGGACAAAACGTGCGAAGGCAAGCTCAAGTCGATCGTTTCCGGAACGGCCATTTCCACCGATAGAAAAAACAAGGATGCAATTTCATTCCGTCCTTATTGCCGCCTGATCTTCGCCTGCAATGCGCTTCCGAGGTTTCAGGATACTTCCGACGGTATCTGGCGGCGAATGGAAGTCATTCCTTTCAGACAGACTATTCCGCTTGAAGAATGCCGTCCGGAGCTGGTGACAGCGGAGTTTTGGGAGAAAGAAAAATCGGGGATCCTGAACTGGTGTCTTGCCGGTCTCGTCCGGTTGTATCAGCGGGGGTGGAGGCTGACAGAGTCCGCATCCACTGCGGATGAGAAAACCATTTATCGATACGATGTGAATCCGATCCTTGCGTTTTTCGATGAAAACGTCGAGAAATGTGCCGACTCCCGCATCAG
>CAZRGJ010000593.1:0-2246 GCA_964599445.1 uncultured Planctomycetaceae bacterium
GCGGTGAAATCGATGTGTCCGATATTGAAATTTAAGCCGCTAAATTATCGTTTAACCAGCCCGATCCTCTGCTCCAGGATCCATTCAGACGGGACCCGCATCCTGCGTTTCGTTCCCAAAGAAGAACTTTCTCAAAGAATTGAAGATGGAGATGTTTGTGACAAGAACCAGATCGCGGCACTTCGCGATGCCGGCTATGAAAAATGGGAATACAAAAACGGAGAGGTTTTCTGGGCTTTCTTTTTCTCGTTTTCGCGGGGGAAAATCAATTTTATCGACTGGGAAGGAAACGAACTGACAGTAAAACCGGGCCAGCTTTCTTCCGCAAGCAATCGGCTCTACCGTCAGACAGTCAGGGAAGGGAAACTGTGATCAATCCAAAACCCGGAAACATCCGCAAAGGTAACGCCAAATGTTTCCGCCCTGGCATTGAAAAGCCAGCTGGTTTGGAGAGATTTTTTGAGCTTCATTCAGCAGACTGTTCATTATTTCAGGAACGCCGAAGTCACTGAATTCCGTCTGCCCGACCGTCAGACTTTCTCCCGGTTCAAGTCTCTGGGAGATCGTGATGTATCGGGCGTTTTTCATGGAATTTTTTGAGGGAGTACTTGCAGATTTCCTGATCGTGATGTAAAATGAAAGTTCATGAGGGATTCTGATGGAGATCCTGCTCGGTTTTCCATTCTTCCGGATCGCATTCAGATTCCATATTTTTTCGAGCACTTCCGGTACACACTTTCCGGATGGACCTTAAACTTTCCTTTTTTCTGAACATTGGGTATGTGCAGTGTCCCAATGTTCCGGAGAACCGAACATGAAGAAATTTTGCCTCATTCTGTTTCCCCTTACCCTTTTTTTCTGTGTGCTTTCATTTCCCGCGGAGGCGCAGCAGATCCTGAAGCCGGAATCGTTCCGAGCCTGTGTTGAAGAATTTAACGTAAACGACGAGGAATCTGTCCGGCAGACCTACCCGAATGAGAAAGCGTACCAGTTCATGTCTGAAAATATCCCGCTGTTCGATCATCCGGACACGGCACTCGTTCGGACCTGGTATTTTCGCTGGTGGACGTTTCGGAAAGCGGTGAAGCTCACGGCAAACGATGGTTTTATCGTGACGGAATTTCTTCCGAAAGTTCCGTGGTCCGGTAAGGAAAACGCGATCTCCTGTCCGGCTGGGCATCATTACCGTGAGGGACGGTGGCTCCAGAACCGCCAGATCCTCGACGACTACACGCGATTCTGGCTTTACCGCGGCGGGGCGGTCCGGACGTACTCTTTCTGGATCGCCGATTCCGTCTGGCAGTACGCCCTAGTTTCGGGCGACACGAAACTGGCGGTCGAGGTCCTTGATGCGCTGGTGAAGAACTACGAGGCGTGGGAAAAATCTCACCGGGACCCGAACGGGCTTTTCTGGCAAAATGACGGACATGACGGGATGGAGGTATCGATCGGCGGTTCCGGATACCGGGCGACGATCAACACGTACATGCACATGGAAACGCTGGCGATCTCGCGCATCGCGGCACTGGCGGGACGGACGGAACTCGCACAGCAGTACGCGAAAAAGGCGGAAGAGCTCCGAACGCTCCTCAATTCCAGACTTTGGGATCCGGAAGCGAAATTCTTCAAGGTCGCGCCGCGGGTGAAAGACGCAAACGCTCCGCTCGTACTGCGCGATGTTCGCGAGCAGCACGGTTTCACGCCATGGTATGCGGATGAAGGTTCCGTTCCGCCTCAGGAATACACCGTCGCGTGGGATCAGCTGATGGATCCGAAGGGTTTCTGGGCACCGTTTGGTCCGACGACGGCAGAGCAGCGGCATCCGGGATTCAAGGTCTCCTACGAGGGGCACGAATGCCAGTGGAATGGTCCAAGCTGGCCCTACTCGACGTCGGTGACGCTCACGGCTCTTTCGAATCTGGTGAATCGTGAGGCGGCGGCCGGTCTCGATTTTGAAGTGCATCGCCGTGCGTTTGCCGAGACGCTCAACATCTACGTCCGCAGCCATCAGCGAACGCGTGAAGATGGAAAAGTCGTGCCGTGGATCGACGAAAACCTGAATCCGTTCACGGGCGACTGGATCGCGCGGACACGTCTGAAGGATTGGGGATGGCGTCCTGCAAAAGGCGGGTACGAGCGTGGGAAGGACTACAATCACTCGACGTTCTCTGACTTGGTCGTGAACGGTCTGATCGGCGTGCGTCCGTCTCCGTAGAACGGCCTGACGCTCTTTCCGCTTACGGAGC
>CAZRGJ010000594.1:0-2244 GCA_964599445.1 uncultured Planctomycetaceae bacterium
TCACAGTCTTCAAAAAACTTTTTGAATTTTTTGTGTTCTCTATAGTGGAAATCTATCTCCCCTCCTCCTAAATCGCAATGTCTGCAAATAAAGAAAAAGCAGTTTTTTTTGTAAAAAATTACACAATCGGAATATTTTAACTTTTGTGTGAAAAAATTTCTACCGATGAATAGAAATACAAAAGCTGGAAGATTCTCCATCTCCCGGCAGATTTCGTATTCCGTATCTCATTGACCCCAGGAACGTGCATTTTCGTTGAAAATGAAAAGCGCAGGAGGCGCTGATGTCCCGGGGAACAGGAAACGGATTTCCATTTTATTGATCAGATTACGAAAGGTGACGAAGATGCTCCGAAATTTGTCATTCTGCAAAAATCAAGTCAGCCATCCGATGCTGCGGCGTACGCTCGCACTGAGTGCGGCGATGCTTCTCGCGGCGGGCTGCAAAGTTGGTCCGGATTATGTCGCTCCTCCGGCTCCGAAAGTTCAGTCGGACTGGTCCGCGAAAACGGCAGAAGTCGCACAGGGTGTCGCTCCAGAATCAGCGCGCGTCCATAATGAATTGCCGGCACTGGATGACTGGTGGACGGTCTTCCATGACGAGACGCTGAATCTCCTGCTCAAAACGGTGAACGAGCAGAACCTCGACATCAAAATGGCGGCACAGCGTATCTACCAGGCGGAAATGGACTACCGTTACGCCCGCGGCGATCTGTTCCCAAAACTCGGTACGGACGCGGCGTTCGGCCGTCAGATGCAGCCGGGATACAAAGGGGGGCCGAAGCACACTTACGGTTCATCCTGGAATTGGGAAATCGCTTCTGCGAGCTGGGAAGTGGACGTTTTTGGTCAGCTGAAACGCTACATGGAAGCGTATGATGCGGCATGGCAGGCGACTGCGGAAGATCTGAATAATGTGAAGGTCCTCCTCCTTGCCGAGGCTGCCCGAACGTACATCAACGCACGTCTGGCGCAGGAAGAAGAACGGATCGCGCTGGCGGATATTCAGGCGCAGGAAACGTATCTCGAAAAGATCGTGGCGCGAAAAGAAGTCGGTAAAGACAGTGACGTGGAACTCGTTCAGACGCAGGCCAACCTCGCCACGGTGAAGGCAAGCCTTCCGAAGATCCAGTACGCTTTCAATGAATGCGTGAACCGTCTTTCGACGCTCATGGGAGCCTCTCCGGAAACGGTGCGCGAGATCCTGCTTCGGAACGAATCGTTCATTCCGAACGCTCCGGACGCGGTTGCCGTTGGTATTCCGGCAGACATTCTGCGTCGCCGTCCCGACATTCGCGCTCTGGAACGCCGTCTCGCCCAGCAGACCGCTCTGGTCGGTGCCGTACAGGCAGAACTTTATCCGAAGTTCTACATCGACGGCTCCTTTGGCCTTCAGGCGGAAAATATTGACGACCTGTTCGATGGTCAGAGCCTCACTGCGAGCATCATGCCGCGTCTTCAGTGGCGCATTTTCGAGTTCGGCCGTGTGCGCTGCTCCATCGCAAAACAGGAAAGCGTGACCGAAGAAATGCGGCTGGAGTACCAGTACGCAGTCCTTCAGGCTTCCGAAGAGGTCAACAATGCGATCATGAATTACGTCAAACTTCAGGATCAGTACGACGAACAGCTTGAAGCCGTCAAGAACTACAATGAGGCACTCAAACTTTCGTACGATCTGTACGAGACCGGAAAACGCGAATACATGGTGGTCCTCGACTCCCAGCGCTACCGTCTGTCCAACCAGCTGGCTCTGGCGTCCGTACACGCTCAGCTTGCTTCCAGTGTCGTGACGCTCTACACCGCGCTGGGCGGCGGCTGGCAGACTGACCCGCAGTCCTCGGCCTCCATGTCGGACGACTACCTCCGTGCAAGTTTCGTTCCGGGCAGCCAGATCCAGATGAGTGCCCCGGGTGAAAGCATCAACCAGCAGGGAGCTTCTGCACAGCGCGGACTTCCCGAAAATGTTCAGTACAGCACCAAGCCGCAGCAGAGCTACTCGACGGATCTTCCGCCGGAAGGAAACCGTTCCCGCCGAAACGGCAGGACTCCTGCTCCGGCACCCCAGCCGATGGGCGGCGGATCCATCACGGAATTCCCGAATTCGCCCTCTGCCCAGAGTATCGTGACGCAGCCTTCCGGCCGTGTCGGAAACCGGGCCGTTCGCTGAATGAAAGACCGGATCCGTTAAGATCCATGAGAAAAAAGAAACGCCGTCCCGCTTTTGAAAGGACGGCATGAAATCCTG
>CAZRGJ010000595.1:0-2243 GCA_964599445.1 uncultured Planctomycetaceae bacterium
CACACAAAATTCCCCTCCCATGGAGGGGTGGCTCGCGCAGCGAGACAGGGTGGTTTGGAGTGCGGCGATACGGTGCGCTTGCGCACATTCGCCGCGTGGAAGTGAGGAAAAACTTGAAATCCGGCCGAAGGGCTGACGCAAAACGTCAACTCCCGGCGAATGGCCTGCGGCTTGTATCGCCGAAGATCAAAGCGGCAAAAGTCACTGCGTGACCGTATTGCCGCACTTGCAAGGTCTTGAATCTGAATTCGTATTATACAAGGGGCTTCTTGAGTGTGCGCGGCTCGCGGCCCAGTGACCAACGGGACCCGGTGTTTGCCTCAGAAGATCTCTTCGAGGATCTGCAGAACGTCGGATTCTTTCAGCATTTTGGGGTTTCCGTTCATACTGTTTCCTTTGGAGTCGGCCGCGATCGCCGCGAGCTGTTCCCTGCGGACGCCGATCTCAGAAAGACGCCGCGGGATCTGGAGCGAGTTCGTCAGGACATTGACCTCGTAGATGAGTTTTTCCACAGCAGAGTCCTCGTTCGAGAAAAAAACGTTGGGAAACAGTGCGGCGGCGAGCATCAGGAGGCGTTCCCGGCAGACGTCAGCGTTGATGCGCAGAGCGTGCGAGAGGAGTAGCGCACATGCTTTTCCATGCGGGACCTGCGCATGCATTCCGAGTGCCGGCGCGATCCCGTGTACCAGTCCGAGGCCTGAATTTGCGAGACAGACGCCCGAAAGAAAGGCGGCGTGCGCCATTTTCTCACGAGCTTCCCGATTCTCCGGGTCGCGGAAGGCGGTCTCCAGTGCGTGAAAGCCGAGGCTCAGTCCCTGAAAGGCGAGTGCCTGCGGGATCGGTGCGGCTTTGCGGGAAAGGAAACTCTCGAAAAGCTGCGTCAGTGCGTCCATTCCGCTGCACGCCGTGACTTCCGGGGAGTTCCTGACCGTCCACTGCGGGTCGATGAGGACAGCCCGGGCGAAAAGTCGCACATCGCGGAGACTTTTCTTGAATGGCGGGTCGTGGGACGCAATGACGGCATTTTTGGTCGCTTCGGCACCAGAACCGGCTGTCGTCGGCATGAAGACCGTTGGGATGGGGGCTTTTTCGATTTTCAGACCGACCCCGACCCCTTCGAGGAAATTCCTGACCGTCGGAGCGGACTGCGAGCCGTTTTTCTCCGCGAGTTCCCAGTTCGGGACCATCGCCGAGACCGCTTTCGCCAGATCGATCGCCGACCCGCCGCCGATCCCGAGAAAAACGTCTCCTTTTTCGGCCGAGACGCCCGCTCGGAATTTCATTTCAGCCAACCGATCCACATCCTGAACGGTCGGTTCGCCCGTCTGGAGTTCCACTTCCGCGAGTTCCAGTCCAGACTCCTTAAGAAGGTCGAGCAGACCGGAAAATTCCGGGGAATCCAGGAGCGTCCGCGACCCGCAGAACACGTGGACTCTGTGTCCGAGCGGGAGGATCAGCTCCGGAAGTTCCTTCGTTCTTCCCCAGCCAAACACAACGCGGCCGGGCATCGAAAAATCGTATTGACTCTGGATCATGTTTTTCTCCGATCTTCTCTTTTGGGGCCGGATGGTCCCGCAGTTGGTATCCGTCCGGGAACTATTTCGCGCGAAGTGCGTCTTCCTTCAGACCGATCTCCTGCCAGGGGATCTGACGGAATCCAGTCTTAAGTGCCGGGGAATCGGGTTTCAGCGTGAAGTTCCCGTTTTCCCAGTCCTCGATCATGGGGTCTTCGCCGATCAGATTGTTCTCGATCGTGTTGAACTCCTTCGCGCCGGCCCAGATGGACGTCCCCTTCCACTGTCCTGACTGATTGTCTCCGAAATTCCCGCCAACGCACACATTATTCGCGACGACGTTTCCGACCGGTGTGCCGGGATGGTTCTCCAGGATCGAGGCGAGTTCCGGATAGCGCGACGCATACGGTTCCTCGAAAATCGCGATCCCGAGGTGCTTTCCGGTCTCCTTCAGCACTTTGATCCAGTCTTCCGTGAAGTACTTTTGCCATCCAAGTCCGCGGGCGTCCAGATGCACGCAGGGCTGGCAATTGATGAAAATATTGTTCACGATCCGGCAGTCGCGTCCGCCGCCGATCATCGTCGCGCGGGAAACGTTCACGAAAATGTTCCCGGACATTTCTGCGGAGGAAAACTGGTCGTCGAGGTAGATCCCGACGCATCCGCGATTCTCGAAACCCCGAATGTCGTGGAGGTAGTTGAACCGCAGCACGTTTCCGCGCATGGACC
>CAZRGJ010000596.1:0-2242 GCA_964599445.1 uncultured Planctomycetaceae bacterium
ATTTTGTGCCGTACATCTGACCGACCAAACTGTCTTTTTCCGCGCGAATGGTGTGCGTAATGTAGAAATCGTTTCCGTTTCGGTGCAGGTCGGTGCATTCAAGATGCTGGACGAGGCTGCCGCCGAAGAAAACGTTCAGGATCTGATGCCCGCGGCAAATGCCGAGGATCGGTTTTCCGGCATCGATGAATTTCTGGATCAGCCGCATTTCCGCAGCATCTCTTTTCGCATCAATGTTGACCGCGCCGTTGAAAGGCTCGTCGTAGTACTTGGGATCGACATCGTTGCCGCCGCAGAGGATCAGCCCGTCAAATCCTTCCCATTCGCTCGGACAGTAAATCGTGACCGGGATCCCGCCGCAACTTTCGACGGCTTCGATATAGTATTTTGAATTGGTGTTCGCGGATAAAAGGATATGCGGTTTCTTCATTTTCTCTCTCCTCGTTCGAGAAAAAGGGACGGATGGGGATGATGCAGAAAAAGACTTTCTGTTTTCAGTATACTTTTTCCTGCCGGTCTGTCAAGAGGGGGACTTGCAAAATGCCGCATGAAATAAAAAAAAGACCTTAAAAAGACGGCATCCGGCACGCATCCTGTAAAATGAGAGGCTGAAACTTCCAAGCCCCTCATTCAGGTAGCCGCGAGCCGCGGCCTCAAAAACTTTTTGATGTTTTCTTTTTGTTTTTTTGAATTTTCTATGTTTTTCTTTCGGGAACTGCCCCCTTGACAGTCGATCCCCTTTCAGTTAAAATGGAAAGTTTCTGGTTTTGTGTGCCCCTTATTTTCATGTTCAGGAGGAGATGATGCGATACCTGACGTTCGTGATTTTCATGCTTTCTGCCGGTTTTTTATGTGCGGGGGACTTCCCTTGCGTTTTTCCGACTTCCGCAGAGATCCGTTCCGTGACTCCTGCCGATTTCCCGCCCCTTGCCGAGCCTGCGATGAAGTGGGGCGGACCGGAAAATTATGCGAAAGATCCTTCCGTCATTTGCTTTCAGGGAAAATACTGGCTCTATTTTTCACGCCGGCCGCTTGAAGGGTACGAGCCGAAACGCGGGTGGATCACAGGCGTGGCGCAGAGCAGCGACCTCGTGAACTGGGAGTTGGTCGGCTACATTCAGCCTCTTCAGGAGTCGGAGTGGGAGGTCACGGCACCTTGCGTTAAAGTGGTCGGCGATCAGGTCGTGATGTTTTACCAGACCTGGAGTCCCGGAAAAAAACACGCGCTGTGCATCGCAGTTTCGAAAGACGGTCTGCATTTTACGCCGCATCCGGAGAATCCGATCTTTCGGCCGAATGCGGAATGGGCACTTAAGCGGGCGATCGACGCGGATTTCATCGAGACTGCTGACGGACGCCGTTTTCTGTACGGGGTGACTCGCGAGAAGACGGGAAAGATCCAGCAGGTCATCGTCGCGGAAGGTACCCCTGGAGTGGATCTCATGGAGGCCAAGTGGACGCAGAGCTGCACCACATCGATCCTCAAGCCGGAATTGCCGTGGGAGACCCGGTGTATCGAGGCTCCGTCGGTCATTGAGCGGAGCGGGAAACTCTACATGTTCTACGCAGGCGGGTACAATAATGACCCGCAGCAGATCGGTGTCGCGGTCAGCACGGACGGTATTCAGTGGACGCGGCTCTGGTCCGTGCCGTTCATTCCGAATGGTCCCACGGGACAGTGGAACGCCTCTGAAACGGGACATCCAGGTGTTTTTCAGGATGAAGACGGCCAGACGTGGCTCTTCGTACAGGGAAACCGGACTCATGGAAAAGACTGGTTCGTTTCGCGCGTGAAGATCGGTTGGAAACCCGGGAAAGACGGTATCGAGATCCCATTTGTGGAGTTGGAAGAGAAGTAGAGCGTTAGAAGAACGGGAGTATTTTGTGTTTTGCTGAAGGGGCCAGTGTTTCATTTTTTTGCAAAACTAACGAAAACTTAACAAAAAAACGCTTGCACTCTTCCCGATTTCTGGTAAAATGAAGAATAATGAGAGGCATTGGTTCGTTCTGAATGTGCCGCGCCTTTCGTAAACGTGAATTTCAGGCAGTTTCCCAGGCGGTCCGGACGGATCTCCGGATCGCGCAGAAGTCCAGCTTCTGCAGGAAACGGCTTTCCTCAAATCATGGGTAAGGAATATGAAGACAGAAACCCCATCAAGATCACCGGCGGAGCTCCTTTGGCGGGCATTTCTTTTCGCTTTGATGGTCTTCCTTTTTCTGGTGGCAGTCAAACTGTTCGGCG
>CAZRGJ010000597.1:0-2239 GCA_964599445.1 uncultured Planctomycetaceae bacterium
CGCGGATGGATGATTGAGGGCGGCATTGCGATGTCGTTTCCGAAAACTTCCGCACTTCCAGTTCCATCCTGATTCATGGACCAGAGGCATTTGACGCAGGATCCCCCTTTGTCGACGTACTCCCACCGAGTGTAGACGATGCGTCCGTCTTCAGCCATGACTGGATTCGCTTCTGAGACGGAGGAATTGGTCAGCTTTTCCAGCGTTCCCGTTTCGCGGTCAAGACGGAAAAGGACGGTTGCGCTAAGAACATCGCTTCCATCGCAGAGGATCCCGTGCCGGCAGCGCGTCGAGATGAAGACGATGTCGCCGTTCGGGAGGTACGTCGGATGCATGTCGTCGCTCCATCGCTGGTAGATGCCGAACTTCACCGGGAACATTTCGGGGTCGCGGAGCCAGTGGGTCGGCTGTGTGTAGAGACGGAATCTTTCGACGGTCTGTGCTTCATCTTTCGGAGGGAACGTCAGCTGAGTCAGTCCGGAGCCGTCGACGCAGATCTCCCAGAGATGGAAACCGCTTCGCGCGTTTGGTTTCCAGTCGAAGACGATCCGTTTTGCGTCGAACGAAATGTCGAATCGGCTCACGATCCCGCATTTCATCCAGTCGGGGAGCAGGTCGGTGACTTTTCCTGATTTCAGGTCCAGAATACTGAGGTCCGTGCCGAAAAAGCGGCTTCCGTCGATGAAATCCGTATAGTAGTGTGAGGATTGGAAGGTCGCGCGCTTTACGAAAACGAGCCGCTCAATGCCGAATTCATCCATGATTTTTTGGGCAGTTTTCCGGTCAAACTGTTCCGGAGCGGGAAACGGGACCGAACCTTCACACAAAAACGGACGTTCCGGGATTGGGGCCGTAAATGGGGCACGGTACTCGCCTTCGGCATCCCGCTGAACTTTCGGCGCATTTCCTCCAGGCTGACGCACTTTCGGCGCATTCTCTTCTGCCGGGAAGATCGGTGAGACACAAAAACTCAGAAGTAGTGCGGCACCGGCATTCAAAAACTTTGCCGATTTTTTCATGGGGAAACCTTTTTGTGTTTTGGAAAGCTGGTTTTTTGTCCGTGCAGACCGTGTGCTGGACCATTTCTGCCTGATTTTACCACAAGACGGCGTAAATGTCAAGTGTAAAGACTACCGCATTGGTTGAATTTAATAAAATTCAGGAGAAATTTCGGAAAATTTATGGGATCGGAAGGGCGTCCCCCTTGCTTAAATCGGCAAAAAAGATAGAATCGACGTTCAGTTTGGCGGGTCAGCGTGCATTGGAAGAGGGAACGCGTGTCCCGGGTGCATTTCAGAAGGTGAAGGATGGGAAGAGTGTCGCTTTCAGAAAATCCAGTGACGGTTTCTTCAGATTTGGGGCTGGTTTCAGAGTTTCCCGGCGAGAACGTTCAAGATCCGGCATCCGTTTCGGCAGGCCGTTTTCGCGGAGTCCTGCTTGGGATTCTGGCGGCCGTGACGTACGGGATGAACCCGCTCTTTACTCTTCCAGTCTACCGGGACGGGATCCAGCCGGACAGCGTGCTGTTCTACCGTTACGGTTTCGGGATCCTGGTGCTTGGACTTTGGATGCTGATCCGCAAGATCTCATTTGCTGTGCCTTTGCGTGACCTTCCGCTCCTTCTGTTCGGCGGAATTCTTGCGGCGTGTTCTTCTCTTTTTTTGTTCCTCAGCTACCAGAAAATGGATGCGGGGATCGCGTCCACGCTGCTTTTTACGTACCCGATCCTCACGGCCGTCTTCATGGCACTCTTTTTTCACGAGAAGGCCGGTTGGGGGACCATTGGGAGCATTCTGCTGGCAGTCGGCGGCGTCGGTATTCTGTGCAGGACCGGTACCGGGGCAGTCCTGAACATGACGGGGGTGCTATTCGTTTTTTTGTCCTCACTTTCCTATGCGGTCTACCTCGTGTCGGTGAAAGTCACGCGAATGAAGCTTTTTTCGCCGGAGATCCTCACATTCTACTCCATTCTGTTCGGTTTCCCGGTCTTTTTCGTTCGGCTTGATTTCGGTATGGAGCTTCAGCTGATCTCCGAGCCGTTAGGCTGGCTGTGCGTCTTTTCGCTCGGTCTGATCCCGACAGTCATTTCCCTCGCGGCGACTGCGGCTGCGATCCGGCTTGCAGGTCCGACCACGACGGCGATTTTTGGGGCACTGGAACCAGCGACGGCCGTCTTTTTCGGAATTTTAGTCTTTGGTGAACCGCTCACCATCCGGCTGATCTTCGGCCTTCTCCTCAT
>CAZRGJ010000598.1:0-2234 GCA_964599445.1 uncultured Planctomycetaceae bacterium
AACTAAATGAACCAGAATCATTTGTGCTGCCATTACACGATTCCCCTGAATATGATACGCATTCTACCATGTTTTCTTTTTTCGTCAAGGGGGTGATGGACAAATATTTTCATTTTTTCTCTTTTTTCACGAAAAAAGTCTCAAGTTGCCAAAATTTCACCTCGAAAACGCAGAAACACTCGCGTTAAATTCTGTCTAATCGTTAAAAGTTCACACACATTAACGAAAATTCCGGAAAAATTAAAAAGTTTTTTTAATTAAAATTAAACAGAAAAAACTTTCAGCTCGATAGTAGCAATAAGAACACGGGAATTTTAGTGGGAGCTAAAATTTATTTAAGGAATGACCCGTGGACACAATTTGATTTTACTTTTTTTTGAGAAAGGGGAGTTTCTCATGAAAAAAATGTCGATCCGCATGGGCGGATTCTGTCTGGCCGCAGGTATGGCCATTTCCGGCCTGCATGGAATGCAGGGAGTACAGGCACAGGAAGATGCCGCATCTGATCTGACTGCAAGCATCATCGAAGTTCAGGAAGAACTTCGGCATCGACAGCATGAACATGCCGGTTTGACCGCAGCTCAGGAACCGGGATTCTGGGACGATTTCGAATGGAGTCTTGCCCTCGACGGGATCATTCAGGGAAATACTGGCAGCGGTACCTGGGAAGATCAGGCGGACGCAGTGTACGGGATCGACCTGGACGCACTTTATTCTGTTGGCGACAGCGGCACGGCCTACGCAAAGATCGAAGCGGGCGGCGGTGAAGGTGTGGACGGCCGGATCGGGACTTTCTCGGGATTCAACGACCACACGTGGGGAGACGACAGCATCGAAGTCGTCGAAATGTGGTACGAGCACAGCTGGTGCGACGGCCGGTATCGCGGACGCATCGGCAAAGTGGACCTCACGACGGATTTCGACACGAACGCATACGCGAACTGCGAACACGAGCAGTTCATTTCCAGCGGATTCATCAACAACCTGGCACACGACATGCCGGACAACACGTTCGGCGCGATGTTCTGGTGGCAGCCGAGCGATTCCTTCAGCGTCGGCGTCGGATACCAGAGCACGAGCGGCTGGGACGATATTTTCGACCGCGGATACGGAATTCTGGAAATCGGCTGGCACCCGGTCTTCAACGGCCATCAGGGAAACTACCGATTCTACGGCTGGGCGGGATCCTACGACGGATACTTTGACGAAGACGCCGGCGAAGAAGTGGATGAATACTCCAACTACGGCTGGGGGCTTTCGTTCGACCAGGAAATTTCCTCACATCTCGGCGTCTGGTGCCGCTACGGCTGGAAACCGGACGAAGACTACAATCCGTTCGACCAGCACACCAGTTTCGGTATTCAGCTCATGAACTTCGGATGTCGGACGGATGACGCCCTCGGTATCGCCTATGGTGTCGCGAGCCTTTCGGATTCCTACGCCGCCACGCTCGATGAAGCCGACGACGAAAAGCACATCGAAGTCTACTATCGCGCGCAGCTCAACGACTACATCGCGATCACGCCGAACCTTCAGTGGGTCGATAATGCGGAAGGCGACGCCGCGAATGACGATGTCCTCGTCCTCGGATTCCGCGGAGTCTTCATGCTCTAAACCTGATTTTCAGGACCATTCCTGGATCAAAGACAAAAATCTCTCGGAGAGAAACCAGGCCTCAGCCGGCGTCCGGTTTCTCTTTTTGCGTGTACGCACGATACGGCAGAAAGACCCAATCCCCCAAGTGAAAGGAAACTGAAAGAAAATGAAGACGATGCAGAAAATTCGCCGAATTCATTTTTCGACGCTGGATTCCACGCACTCATGGACACTTCGGGAACTGGAAGACGGAGGTCTTCTGGCACCGGGACTGTTTCCGATTCTCGTGACGGCAGAGACTCAAACCGGCGGACGCGGACAGCATTCCCGCACGTGGTTCAGTCCGGCAGGGTGCCTGATGCTCTCGCTCGTCTTTCGGCCGGAAGATCGGGAGATCCCGTTTTCGCAGAGACCGCTGCTCGGTATCGCGTGTGCTCTGGCGGTTCTGGAGAGCTGCGCAAAAGTCCTTTCACCCGCCAATGCCGACACCCTCACACTTCACTGGCCCAACGACCTCTACGTGCAGAAAGACTCCGCCTCACCGCGCAAACTCGCCGGGATCCTGCTTGAAGGGCACTCTTCCGGCATCATGTCAGCAGGAATCGGCGTAAATCTTCAAAATTCGGCAAAAAAAGCAC
>CAZRGJ010000599.1:0-2233 GCA_964599445.1 uncultured Planctomycetaceae bacterium
AGAACGATCCGAATGCACTGGACCTCACCCTGCGCGACCTTTACCGGGCCGCAAAAGAAGAGGAGGATGCCGGTCTTTCCGACTCCATGCCCCTCTCCCAGTTTTATGAGGCCGCCTATAAGCCGGAAGTTTCCATTCCAAAGAGGGTCTCGGATGATACGATCCGGCAAAGAGAGACCGCCCTGCTCTACTGGGTCCAGATCACCGTATATCCCCCACTGTGCTAGATCTCCAAATCTGTCATGAATCACTTTTCAGCCGAACTGTTCAAGCGTGTCGAGGCTGGAAAAATGAGGCCTGCGACGATCCGGAAGCACTGCAACGCGCTCATGTCCATCCTGTCCCATGCCGGTCCGAAAACCGAAAAGCATCGCGAAGCCCGCGAGCTGATCCCGATGCCTCCCGCCTTTCCGCCCGTCCGGGTCTATCTGAATCCGACCGGGAAAACGCCGTCCCGAAACGAAGTCCAGGCCGTGATCCAGGCCTGCTCCTGCGCACGATGGCCGAAGCTGCCGAACATCACCCCCGGAAAATGGTGGGAGTGCGCCTACAGGATACTCGCTTTGACGGGGATGCGGAAGTCCGATCTCTTCGCCCTGCGATGGTCACAGATACGAAATATCGGAGGCCGTCCGATGTTCGTCATCCCGGCAGAAGAGGAAAAGACCGGCGTGGAAAAGCTCATTCCGATCTCCGGACCCGTCCGCGATGTCCTTGACGAAATGCCGAGAGATCCTAAAAATGACCGGATATTTCGATGGCCGCACGGGAAATCCCTCTTTCAGACTGAAAGAGAAAGGATCATTTTTCGAGCCGGGATCCGGCAAAAGGTCCTCGGGACCTTCCATGCCTTCCGACGGTTCGTCGCGACCGTCGTGCAGGACGCTCAGCTCGTCCTTGGCCATACCTCCGCCGCCGTCACGGCCAGACATTACCAATCCATGACCAGAGCGGCACTGGCACTGGAAAATCTGGCGCTGGAAGTCCGGCTCGAATGAGAACAGAAAGGAAAAAACATGGAAAAAGATACGATCCGCGGGACGATCACCATCGGGCTGACTTCGGAACTTCGGAGGAAGCTCGATAAGATCCGGAACGATGCGGAAAAAAGAGCCGGATACCCCATCCGGATGGCGGAGATCGTCCGCGATCTCCTCAAAAAAGCACTCGATGCGTGAAATTTTTTCAAAAAAACAAATCTTGAGCGGACTCTCACCCGCGAAAGATAAAAAGTTTTTGACAATCCGTGTCTATGTCTTTCTGGCAGGATGCGGAAAATGGGAGCTGTTAGCTAAAATTGCTGGACCTTGGGAGTGAATTGGAACTTTCTCCCGCCTCCGGGTTTTTTACCTCGGCCCGGAGGATGGTCCGGCTGGATGCTGGAAGCCAAGTAAATGATGAATTGATGATGAAGGAAAAGTTTGCACAGCACTTCATGCGGGCGTGGGTGAGGTATCGAGGATTGGAGGCCTCCGCCGCGATCCTGACCGCAATGATCGAAACCGTTGAGGTACTCGGCATTGTGACGGAGAATGAAGCGGAGACGCTTTGCAGTGCCTTGACCAATCCGCAAAATCGCCAATACGGCGACATGTCCGACACCGCCGCCGCGGTGGATGCGCTAAAGAAGATCCGACAAATGATGGACCGCAAGCGGAGAGGCCTGGATCCCTTTCCACGCCGCTGCTTTTGCCAGGTCCACGATCATTGCCTGAACCGCACTGAATGAGATGTGAGTTCCATGCTTTTTCACCTCATTCCAAATCGTCTGATTCTGGATGTTTTCCAGAAAGTCATGACCTTTCCAGGTGAGGGATTTCAGGATCACGCCGCGATTCATTCGTTCCGCATGGATCAGGCCATGTTCCGACATAAGCCGGACATTGTGAATAAGCTCCGAATCGGAGGAATAGTCATAAGCAACGTATTTTTTCAGCAGTTTCCACTTCCTCAAGAATACGGCGGATCAATTCAAGATCGTGTTTCATACGCTCTCCTTTCGGGTTGGGGGTAATGGTTGGTCGGTAGTTTGTGTGTTCCATGATACCCCAGCCCGGAGGGGTTTTTTTGATCTGCGCTGCCGCGCACAGACACGAAACCGCGGCTCGTTGGCCGCTCCGTCAAACTTCATGAGTTGGCGAACTTTTTGATCTGCGCTGCCGCGCACAGGCACGAAATCGCGGCTCGTTGGCCGCTCCGTCAAACTTCATGAGTTGGCGAACTTTTTGATCTG
>CAZRGJ010000600.1:0-2230 GCA_964599445.1 uncultured Planctomycetaceae bacterium
GTTTCGCGGCGTTTTTTTACGGACTTTGAGTTTCTGGAAGGTCCCCCCCCTCCCGTCAGACCTTCGGTCTGCCACCCCTCCTGGGAGGAGGGGCTTCTTGCGTGCACGTCCGCGACAGTGACCAACGGGACGGGTTCATGCCTGTGTACGGAAGCGCAATCTGCCCACCGCGGCTCGCGGCCCTTCAAAAACTTTTTGAGGTTTCTATGTTTCGATCTTTAGCCGACGTTGATCCATGAATCGATCTTCTCGAATGTCCACGGGGCGCGCTGCGGACGGTCAAAGAACATGCTGGAATTCGCGATCTCCGCATTTTCGCCGACGAACTTCTTCACTTCCGGATCCCACTGGAGAGTCAGGCCGCCATGATACATCGCGATGTTGCCCGCCAACCCCGTAATGTCCGTGTTGAAAGCGAGACGCGCGGGATAGTAGGTTTCCGTTGTGCCGGCCTTGATGCAGTGCGTAAAGTGCACATGTTCCCCCCCCGGGATCCCCTGCACGCCTCTTCCTGGCGTATGGCTCACGGTGCAGTGTTCCATACCGCGTCCAACGTCAATGTCGTTCGGGCCGGGAGTCCATTTTGCGATCGATTCGCTGCTGGCGGTCAGGACGTTTGCGTAAGGACCGGGACCTTTCACCATGACCCACCCTTCGGTCCCTTCGAATTTGACGGCCGGATTGTCGCTCCAGACGTTCATGGTGACGCCGTTGGCGAATTCTGCCGTGACGTCAAATCCCGCAGTCGTCGTCCATGGAGCGTCTTCTTTCGGGAATTCCCAGGACGTTTTCGGATCTTTACGGTTCGGCGTGAAACAGATCGGAGAGGTTTCGTCGGAGCCGTTTCCCCAGTACGCGAGATTCACATAGTGTGCCGACCAGTCGGGGTACGTCCCGCCGGAGTATGCGAGATGATTTCGCCAGTTGATGTGGTTTCGTCCCGGCATGTACGGCAGAAGGGGAGCCGGACCGGTCCAGAGTTCGTAGTCGAGATGTTCGGGGACCGGCTGAACACGGAAGTCCATATTTCCGCGCTTTCGGTTGCCGAACGGGATGAGGACCTTGATGTTTTTCAATTCACCGATGATTTGGTTCCGGACGATGTTCACGATCTGCTGACTCGTGTCGATCGTCCGGGTCTCGGAGGCGGTATGGAAGATCCGGCCCGTTTCCTTCTGCGTCTGAACAAGACGGAGTCCTTCTTTGATCGTGAGGACCGGCTTCTCGCAGATGACGTGCTTTCCCGCTTTCATCGCAAAGACCGCCATCGTGACGTGCCAGTGGTCCGGCGTAATGATGTCCACGGCATCGATGTCCTTCCGATTCACCAGGTCGCGGAAGTCGCGGTATGTTGCCGTACGGCTTTCTTTTCCGGTCTGTTTCGCGTAGGCGGAATCGACCTGATTCCGGACGGCTTCCAGATGTTTGGAATCAGGATCGCAGAGCGCGACGATCTGCTGTTCACGATTCGCCAGCATCAGCGGGACATTCCAGGTCCGGGAATGGCTTCCACAGCCGATGACGCCCATCGTGATGCGCGAGTTGGCTGGTACATTGCCGTCAAGTCCCAGTACGGGACCGGAAACGAGAGCGGGAACCGAAACGGAAAGCGCAGCTCCGGCAGAAAGCTGACGCAGAAATTGACGGCGGGTCGGATGAGCCATAAAGGACTCCTTTCTTGAATGGAGGGCAAGGGATCGGAATGCGCGGCACCGATCGCACGCACATTTTCCTGAAAAGCTCATTTTAGCAGAAGCAGTCCTGAAAGTCAAGGAGACCGAGGAATTTTTTGATTTCGGTCCATTTGGTGAGCGCGTTCCAGTTCCGCCACAGAAACCAAAACACAAAAACACCAAAAAGTTTTTGAAGGGCCGCGAGTCGCGGCGGGCGAACTGCGCTTCCGCGCAAGGACATGACCCGTTCCCGTTGGTCACTGGTGCCGAAGGCAGGAAAACAATTTCCAAAATGTTTCCCTCTCACGGCCGCCGTCTTTTTATGGGCAGCCAGACGGCTCTCGAAGAGTGCCGTCGTACGTGGGTCCTTCAGCCGAAAATCTCCATCACTGAATCCGCAGAAACACGAAATTTACAAAGCGATTTTAAAAATCAAGATTCATTTTTGTGTTTTTTTCACACATTCTGTGAATTTCGCATCCGTCCTTGGAAAACAGAATTGTAACCCTTCTTAATGTTGGAGAATGAAAGAGTTTGGTATTCTCTGATGTCTCGGT
>CAZRGJ010000601.1:0-2227 GCA_964599445.1 uncultured Planctomycetaceae bacterium
TCTTTCCCGACGACTCCGGCAGCGAAACCGGACATGAATGCCGTCCTTCCGGAGCAGGAAACTTCGGGGAAAGCGGCTCCGGATTGGGATTCAGTCCTCTGGATCGATTTTCAGGATGCGATGATGCGGATCAGCGGGCGAGAAAAAGGCTGGGGCGAGTGGGTGGATGACCCGAAGGCGTCGGACGGCCGTGCGATCCGGATGCCGGGCTGGCATTTTGAGTGGGCGGCATCTTGCCCATTCCCGCCGGGACTGGACCTGAAAAACGGCAAAAAATGGCGCGTTTACGGGGCTGTGCGCTGCGAAGCGTCTACCGAGGAAGGCTCAGCCATGACCTGCGGAATTTACGACTGGAAGGAGAAAAAGAGCGTTTCCTATCGGAATTTGAGCGTCAAGGCGATCCAGGGTGAAACGTACCGTCTGGTCGATCTTGGAGCGCACGCGTTGACCGACACGATGTACATCTGGTTCGCGCCGCCGAAACGCGACGGGGAAGTTCAGAATGTCTACGTGGATCGCTTCTTCCTCGTGGAAGAATGAGCTGAAATCGTCGAAAATCGTCGAAATTTTCCGGAATTTACTGAAAATGCCGGAATTTTCCAACTTTTGCCCAATCGGACGGCGTGCCGCGGCGCGTCGTCCTTCCCTTTTTTCAGAATCGAAAGCGTTTTTCAGAAAAGAATCAGGAGAAAACATGAAGATCCAGTTTTTGGGCCACAATGCGTGGTCCGTGACGGCAAACGGGTACAAGTTCCTCATCGACCCCTTCCTCTCGCAGAATCCCGCAGCCTCGTGCGGCCCGGAGGAGGTGGAAGCTGATTTCATTCTCGTTTCCCACGGGCACGGCGACCATTTCGGCGATACGCTGGAAATCGCGAAACGGACCGGCGCGGTCGTTCTGGCGATCGCGGAGATCGCGGGGTACGTAAATCAGCACGGAGTCTCAAACACTCTGGCGATGAACCTCGGCGGCAGTGCAGAACTCCCCTGCGGGCGTGTGCAGATGGTCCCGGCACTCCATTCCTCGACGCTTCCGGACGGCACACCGGGAGGGAATTCTGCCGGTTTTCTTCTGATGTTCAAAGAGGGAAAGACTCTCTATTTCGCGTGCGATACGGCACTGTTCGGCGATATGGCGATCTTGGGAAAACGCGGGATCGATTTCGCGATGCTCCCGATCGGCGACCTCTTCACCATGGGACCGGACGATGCGCTGGAAGCGGTGAAACTCCTGAAACCCCGCTGTGCGATCCCCTGCCATTTCAGCACCTGGCCGCCGATCGCGCAGGATCCTGAAGCGTGGAAACTCCGCGTCGAAGCGGAGACCGACACCGCCGTCCGGATCCTCACCCCCGGAGAAATGCTCGAAATATACTGAAGATCCCGTTTCTGAAGAGGAAACTCGAAAAACACAAAAAGACGCGGATCCTGCGGAAATATACGGCGGAATGCACGTCAGAGACATTGAGCGTGCTTTTGCGGTTTTGGCGGGATTCGTGTCGAAATATTTCGTTCTGTTTCTGTGGGGCAGTACCTCTTGAATTTTCCTGAAAATGCGTTAAAATGAAAGAAATTTCATCCGTTCGGTCCTTTTTTGAGCGAATTACCCAATGAAAAACGAATCCATGAACGACCTGTCTCAAAGCACGCTCGACACGCTGCTTCCGGAGGACGTGAACTACGATCCCGGGCAATTTGAAACCCTGAAGCCGGGATACCTTTTCGGCGAGTTCCAGAACTACCGGCTCGAGAAGAAGATCGGTGAGGGCGGAATGGGGCAGACGTGGCTCGCGATGAAAGTTTCCGGAGGCGAGGACGTTCAGCAGGTCGTCTGCAAGATACTCTCGGACCGGATCCGCGAAAACGCCGGCGCGATGAGTGAGGTCCAGCGCGTTTTTGATCTCACGAAAAAAGCGTTTCATCAAAACATCTGCCCGCTTCTGGGGATCGAGACGGACCGCGTGTTCGGAAAGTTCCTCATCATGGCGTACATCGAGAACGGCACGCTGGCGGACTGGTTCGAGAAACAGGAAGGGCACGAAAACGGCCTGAAACTGGAGTCGGTCCTTCCGATCCTCTCACCGATCGCCGGGGCACTTGATTTCATCCATGAACTCGGCATCCTCCACCGCGTCGAAAAGTCCCACAACCTCCGGTTTCTACACTTCGACCGGCGCAACTTCCCCTGCCGGCTCGATTCCGACCTCGCGGCCCGGATCCGCCCGGA
>CAZRGJ010000602.1:0-2216 GCA_964599445.1 uncultured Planctomycetaceae bacterium
TCTGCCGCCTCATCTGCTGCTCAAGAAGTCCGGAGAGTTCTTCTCCATGCGCTTTCACGGCCCGCACGATCCCTTCTGGAGAATCGGAGTATTCCTCGAATCGGCCTGCCAGCTCGCGGTTCGTCTGCTCATCGACGCAGTTCAGAAGACGATTTTCCAGTTTCTCGACAAAGAACTGGAAAAACATCAGAACGATCGAGAAACTCAGTGCCAGGGCCGTCGTATCGAACGCAAAACTCAGGTCCGCGATCATCTTCGGCAGCGTGGTTTCCGTATCAGAAAGGTTCCCGCCAAGGCCCCCAATGGCGAGCGTGATCCCCATGACGGTTCCGAGAAATCCGAGGATCGGGATCGCCCAGATGATGACGCGGATGAACGAGTAGCTCTGCCCCATGTGCGCTGCGTCCATGTCCGCAAGATATTTCATCTCGTCGCTGAATCCACGAGCGGAACCATTCCGCACAATAAAATCGAGAGACGCCTTCAAACGCTGAATAAAGTAGCCGTTGGCGACTTTTTCCGGGATCTCATTCAATTTCGCGGCCATTTCACGGGCATTTTCCGGCGAGAAAAATCCCGTTTCCGGTTTCGGGAAAAAGGTTTCCGAAGAGGTTTCCTGTTTCGTGATCCAGCTCATCTGAAAACAGATCTCCGTCAGCTTGAACGCCAAAGCGCAAAACCCGATGAAAAACATCAGGATCTCAACGAACGGAATGGACAGGATCTCGCCTTCCGCCGAAACAAAATAGTGCGAAACTGCCTCGATCTGCACGATGCGGGTCAAAAGCAGCGAATAGAAGATCCCCGTGAGGCCGATCCCCCAGAAAATTGGCGAGTTGACGAATTTGGAAAAATTTGAGGCACCCATACTCCGGCTCCTGCATGTGCTGGCACAAAAATGAATCGATTCCTCAGAAGAATACACGATTTCACGAAATTCGTCAAGTCCATTAATGAAAAATCCCCAGGTACTTTTCTGCCTCATTTTCCCGGCAAGCCGGGTACACTGCACGGTCCTCAGCCACGCATTCTGGCGGCTCTCCGTCGGAAACTCCATTTTCTTTCTGCGCAAACCGTTTATTTTGCGTTTTTTTCTGCGTGCACACTTGACTCCGGAGAAAAACCGGGTAAAATAAAAGATGGTCCCGTCTTCTTCCTGAAGTCTCAGGGACACCATGAGACTTCACTCCCCTTCCCAAAGGAGAAACCGGACAGACAAGACGCACAGTATCTCCGCATCAAACTCCCGCACAAGATCAAAAGACGGACGGCGATTCGGAAAAAACGGCATTCCGAAAGAAAAAACAAAGGCAGACCATGGGTTCAAAAAGGCAGACTTTCATTCTGATCCTCCTCCTTTCCATCACGGCGATCCTGACTGCGATCGGCGCATTCTGCTCCCACGCAGCTCCACAGCTCGTCCGGTTTGAGGGCGAGACGATGGGAACCGTCTGGCACGTGACGGTCAAGGCGGACTCCAGACATCCGATCGATCCTCCAACCGCAGAAAAGCTTCAGACTGCACTGGAAGAAGCTCTCAAAGCCGTAGACTTCCGAATGTCTACGTGGAAGGAGTTTACCGAGCTTTCGCGCCTCAACGCACAAACCGACCTTTCGAAAGACTTCCCCCTTTCGCCGGAGCTGGCATTCGTGCTTGAAAAAGCTTTGGAGATTTCCCAAAAAACAGATGGCGCCTACGACGTGACGGTCGGTCCGCTGGTGAACCTCTGGAAATTCGGGCCGACGCGCGGAAATTCCGAAATGCCGGAGATCCCGTCCCCGGAAGCGATCGCAGACGCAAAAGCGCAGATCGGCTGGGAGGCACTTGGGATCGTCTCCAGCTCACCAGACGAAAAAGTACTCCGGCGCACAAAAACGGGACTAAATGTAGACCTTTCCAGCATCGCGAAAGGATACGGCGTCGACCAGGCAGCGAAAACGCTGAGATCCTTCGGTTTCGAAAATTTCATGGTGGAAGTCGGCGGCGAAGTGTACGCCTGCGGCACGAATCACCTGGAAAAACCATGGCGCATCGGGATCGAGCTGCCGATTCCGGATTCCGACCTGATTTTCGGTGCGGCGGAACTTTCTGGAAACGCACTTTCCGGGCAGGCTCTCGCCACGTCGGGAGACTACCGGAATTTCAAGCTCGAAAACGGACGACGACGCTCGCACATCATCGACCCGCGGACGGGCTATCCGGTAGAACACGCGCT
>CAZRGJ010000603.1:0-2212 GCA_964599445.1 uncultured Planctomycetaceae bacterium
TAACACCGCGACGGTCAGCAGGCACAGCCAAAACAGAATCGTTTTTTTCATCATCGCTACTCTTTGCTCCGCGCGATCTCTTCCTTGACGATATTGTAGTAAATAAACGGATCGTCTCTGGTCGAATCGTGACTGTGGATCGGATTCGCGGAGCCGCGAACGTCGGCGATCCCCCAGAAAATACAGTCGCAGGTATCGTCGTAAGTACCAATGACGGCGTACTCCTTCGCGCCGAGACACCACCGGACGCGCTCTCGCCATTCGTCGGCGTCCACTCTTGCCCACTCCTTGGGAGCAACACCGGAATTGGGAGCGGCAAATCGCGCGTCATCCGTCGAGCCGGCCGACTTGTTGCGGTAGCCCCATCCGTCCGTCGGCGTCGGAACGATCGGATCGTTCACCTGCGTCGTGCCGATGCGGAATTTCTCGAGCCAGCATCGGTCTTCCGGGGGTGTCCTTCGGAGGATGAAGTCAAACGTCTGACCGGGCAGGAAAATCGTCATCATGGGCCGATCATCGCCGAAGCCGTACTTGCGGTAGTGAGGACTCTGCGCGAATTCTTCCCAGATGATCTTCGCTTTTTCGTTCCAGTATTTCACCGTATGGGCAGCCGGATCTCCCAGAAAGAGGAAGTACTCCATATCCAGCTCTTCTGCCGCACGCGCCACATTTTTCAGTTTGGGCCAACAACTGTCCTTGAACTGCTCGAACATCGAGGGATTGGTAAAATCGACGCCGACGACGCGGATCCCCGACTCCTTGATCTTGCGCATCATGTCGAGCGTGAAGGCGTAGTCCGTGTAATCATGTTTCGCGTCCCACTCCCCGTTCGCAAGGAACTTCGTTCCCCGGTCAGCCGAATGGCAGCAAACCATGATGTACGTGACCGGCACGGGTACGGCGGCCTGGCCGGTCAAAGAAAGTACGGCCGTCTCTCCCGGTTTAAAGTCGCGTTCGAGCGTCGGTTCTCCGCTGTTTCGGGTCTGACCACGGGTCCAGCCCGTCGGGACAGTTTGACCGCCGAACGGGTCTACAAGACGCAGACGGCCGCCTTTTTCGGAGCGGACGCTCACGCGGACGACCTTTCCGTCTTTCATTTCCGCGGAGAACAGGAAACAGCCTTTGGCGCGCAGGTCCTCGAACTTCGCGTCGGCTCCCGTCCAGTTGGGGAACACTTTCACAAAGCCGTGGTCGCATTGGATCAGCATCGACTGAATGAACTCCATCGCGCCGATCTTTTCCACGCCGTGAACTCCGTCATGGAGGTGGAAATTCTTTTGCCCGATCCGGCGGAGCTGGTGTTCCTTGAACGCGTCGATCACCTTTTGAGCCGGGTAACCGCACCGGATCGCAGTCGCGAAGAGCTTGGGCGTCTGGTTGATGCCTGACCAGACGTTTTTCGGGGAGCAGGCGATGTTTCCCTCCACGGCATTCACGGCGAGAGCGCGGAACTCGTCCGTCACGTCGAACGCAAAGGCCTCACCGGGAATGACGCTTTCCAGATTGATCGCGTTTCCGCCGGAAGGATTGGCCGAGCCATCCGCGTTCTCCACACCGGAGAGCATTCGGACGGGCTTTCCATCGATCGGATAGACGCCGACCGCCAGAGGCGCGAGATGTGCGTTGAAATCGTTCCACGCGGCAATTTTGGCGTCCGGGACCTCGATGCCGATCTCACGCAGGATGGGAGCGACTTCAACGAGCGTCGCGAAAAGGTGCTTCACGCAGCCGAGAGCAGGTGCGCTGTTCTTCTGCATCCCGCTCCCTTCCCAGTGCGAATCCCAGACATTGTAGCGGTACGAGCCGTCGGCGAGTGTTTCCTTCTCGCACCACGCGAGGAAGAAATTGGCGGTCTTGTCGAGCAGCGGAAAGACCTTTTTGAGGTAGTCCCGGTCAAGCGTGTATTCCCAGTGCGTGCAGACCACGGCACACTGGAACGCGCCGTTCGAGATCTGGCTCCAGAGGGACTCATCTCCCTCAGCCGACACGCTCCAGGGCCCCAGCGCGACGGGAAAGAGAGCTGCGTCGTCGATGCCGTTCGCCAGATCAGGACGCTGATCGAGGTAATCCCGCGTATTCTGGTAGAATCGGCCTTTGCATCGGTCGATCTTCTGGAGGTTTTCCTTCGCGTTGCGCACGGCACGGGGAAGATACGCCAGAAGCGGGTCAGGCATGGAGTCAGCCGTCTCGGGCCGGTTTGAGGCGAAACAGC
>CAZRGJ010000604.1:0-2201 GCA_964599445.1 uncultured Planctomycetaceae bacterium
GCCACTTTACAAATTTTGGCAACCTGACCAGTTGTGAAGACCTTCATGGTAGGCTCTCCGATATAACAACTCGCCTCGACTCAATTACCTGAATCGCCCCCCTTGGGCTTTCCAGGATCAGATCCCCCCTGTATATGGAATTCCTTTGGAGAGGCAAAAACTCCAATCTCCTTCCTATCCAGTTTGGGTTGAGGGTCTGAACTGTAACTGCTTCAATAATTTTGTTTTTGCAGGTTATTTCACCTGTGCTTGAATTAACATCGGCACAGAAACCTCCAAGGTTAAGGAAAAATCGAAATTTTTCTGATTTGGTGAAAAATCCGACAATATTTCGACTTATCGTGAAACTCTGCATCCACAACCGCCATATAATACAAATAATCTGCACAATGAAACTGCGGACCAGTTTGTATTTTTACGGCAATCGCGGTTAGTGTGACAGTAGGAATTAAACCCCTTTTGTCAACTGTATTTAAGGTTTCGTATTTTATGGTAGGAAACTTTAATTTTTTCCGTGATTTCTTTACTCATTCCATGGTGTCAAGACGGAAAAAGGAAGAAATAATAGAATAGATGTCTCCTGCTGAAATTTTTCGTGTTCCGGGACGTCTGCGGAATGAATGATGAAATCGGCTGGCAGAATGAAAGGAAGGACCTTATGCCGTCTGCTGCACATTTTGGGGATGACCGGCATTTTTCGAAGCTCAAACCGGAAGAGAAGTGGATCTTTTCCGAAGAGGGGCAGACCGCGGTTCGAAAAGCCGCTGCGCTGCGGGATGGAGATGAATGGAAGAGGATCCTCTTTTTGAGGGAAAAACTTGCCCTTCCGCCTGAAAAAGCGGCTTTGGCGGCGGTGCAGGTGGTTTTGCGCTCCCGAGGGAAGGAAAAATTCGCGGAACTTGCGGAACGGATGTTTTTCACGCAGGTCGGCATCGAGCAGTCCTCGGACCGGTGGATCGCGGAGTATAAGGCGAAACGGTTTCCCGAAGGTGTGCCGGCGGCGGACATCTGCTGCGGGATCGGCGGGGATCTTCTCGCACTCGCGTCGGCGCGGCCGGTCCTCGGCGTGGATTGTTCTCCGATGACGGCTTCGGCGGCGCATTTTAATCTGACCGCGGCACAGGAGGTCGGCGTAATTCCGGAAGATGCGGATTTTCAGATCTTTCCCGGGTTGGCGGAGGAATTTCTGGAACGCTTTCCGGCCGATCGTTTTCCGTCGATCCATATGGATCCGGACCGGCGGAGCGAAGGGGTACGGACGACGCAGATCGATTATTTTCAGCCGGAGTTCCCGGTGCTGGAAAAACTTCTGGAGGGACGCCGTTTTGCCGCGGTGAAACTCGCTCCGGGGACGGAGATCCCGGAAACCTGGCTCTCCCGGATGACGGAGGCGGAATGGATCACCCGAAATCGTGAGTGCAGACAATTAATGGTATGGTTTGATGCAGAAAAGGAGAGGAAAGGGGACTTTCGGGCGACGGTCCTTGAGACGCACGGTGCCGGAGTGCTCGGAACCTTTGTGGGAAAGCCGGATCTTCCGATCCCGGCCGCGGAGGTTCCCGGCAGGTTTCTGTTTGATCCGGATCCTTCTCTTCTCGCAGCCGGCCTGGAAGGTGATTTTGCCCGGACTTATGGCCTGAAGCGTCTGGGACCCGGATCGCTTTATCTGACGGGAGAGGAACCGGCGGAAAATGCACTGGCGGCGTGTTTCGAGATCCGGTGTGTGCTTCCGATGGACAGAAAACAGATCGTCCGGGCTGTTCAGGAGTGCGGGTGGAGCCGGATCGAGATCAAAAAACGGGGAGCGGTCCCCGAACCGGAGGAAGTTCGCAAGTGGCTGAAACTTCCAAAGAAAGGCGGAATGGGGACGTTATTTCTTGCCCGGACGGCTTCCGGAAGCCTTGCTTTGCTCGCAAATCGTGTTTTTTAGAAAAATGAACGCATAAAATTATTGGAATTTTTGTTTTTTTGGGGCCGATGTACTTGACATAAATTGAAAATGTTGGTATATTCAACATAATGGCATTCGTATGTCGGATCCTGCAAGTCCTTTTTAATTCATACTTTATGTCGAAAGGCGGAAATTTCGTTTTGAATATCCCTGCCAAAAACGGAAAATTTCCCCATTTGTGGAAATACAAAATAGAAGAATGGCCAGCCCGCCCATAGGCTTGAAATAATTTGTTTTAGGTTCACTTTAT
>CAZRGJ010000605.1:0-2194 GCA_964599445.1 uncultured Planctomycetaceae bacterium
CATCCAAATTGCACTTGTTCGCGAATTTCTGCGAAAAAGTGTGAACACGCCCTAACCAAAAATACGATTCAGGCGTTCCAGATTCCGCCGCACTTTTTCCTGAGCAGAGAGAGAGGCCGCATCGTCGATCTCTTCCGGAACAGCATTTCCGCGGGGGCGTGAAACCATGGAAGCAGCCGCATTCGGTCTGGCAGGCGCACTTTCCGTCGTTTTTCCAGCTCCGGACGGCACCGCAGACGAAGGGTAAACGGCAGACTCGTAGCTCAGCACCTGCGCCATGGACTGCAGATCGTCTTCAAGCGGACGGCGCGGAGAAATGCCGAGTTTTTTCAGTTCCGCATGGTACAGTTTCACGCCGTCGACCGGCATGAGATACCCGTCTGCAATCTGGCGCAAAATGTGAATGAACGTCAGCTGATGCTCCGCCGAATTGATCTTTCGTCCGTAAAGAGCCACGCGCGCACCATACTTTTTTGCCTCCCAGAGCATCTGGAATGCATCAAAAGTCGTCCCGGCCGACCCGCCAAGGATCCCCACGACGAGCGAAGAATCAAAGCCCGCAAGATCCTCCATCGCCTTCGGACCAAAGTAGGGGATCTTGAGGAAAACGGGCCGCTCCGCCCCCGCGACTCCCGCCAAGGTACGCACAATATGGTCATTCACGAATTTCGGCACATCCGCGATCGTAGCCGATGGAGCGTTCGGAGCAAAAACTTCCAGAAAGTACCGAAATCCCTTCGACGCAGCTTCCGAGCGGAACTGCTTGTACGCAAGGAGCGTTTCCATGTCGCGTTCCAGATCATTGTTGAACGTGACGGAATAAAGCCCCAGGTCAGCCCCTAATTTCCGTTCCTCCGGCCGGCAGGTCCCTTTCCCGCACATGGCATAGTCCAGCGACGCCGAACAAAATGGATGGGAGGGCATCGAAGTGTAGACCCCCTCAGCCCCCGCAAGCCAAATGTCCGTCGCATCATTCGCGCGGATCGCCGGCGTGATCGGTGAATTTTCAAAAAGACGCTCTTTCAGCGTGAGTATCTCGCTCGTACTGGCACTCATCAGCACAATGTCGACCAGGCCCTGCGCAATGACTTCGCGGATCTGGGCACGATACTGATCCAGGGTGCGGAACTTTGCCTCTTTTCCATGCGCCTCCGGACTCAGCCCCGGCGCAGCCAGACCATATGCCATGTCGGCATCTTTCGCATCCGCCAGAATAAAATCTTCGCAGCTTCGGTCCGCAAGGATCCGCGCAATTTTTACGTCAAGTGTCTTTTGCATGATCATGCCAGTAAAATCCAGGTCGATTCCAATCAAACAAAATTCCGAACAGCAGTCCGTCCATTCACACTCAAGGATCGGATCATACGGAACAGTCCATGAAAAATGTCTCAGCGGGCCGGCGCGATCTTCCATGCCAGCGGGAAAAACCAGCCGCCCAGGGAATTCCCAAGCGTCATGAGCAGGATCGCACCAAGAACACGTGCGGTGTCTTCCGGCGAAAACAGTATTCCCGAAGCACTAAAGTAGTACATATTCGCTATACAGTGCTCGAAACCGGACAAAATAAAAATCATGACGCACAGAAAAACCATCCCCATTCGATAAATCGGCGGAAATTCCTCCCGACGAAAACAATCTACGGCCGAAAACATCAAAATTCCGCAAAAAAATGCCAAAATCAAAATGCTCATCGGGGAATCAGCCAGCTTGACTGCACAAAGTCCCTGAGCCTCCGGAACGATCTTCTCCGCAATACGAGTCTGACGCACCAACAGACCGACCGCCGCAGTCCCGGCGAAATTTCCGACCCAGATCGCCAAAAGAATCCCAAGATACGGCACAAATTCCCGACCGGACTTCTGCACAAGATAACCGATCGCCCCGGTATAGAGCTTGAAAGCAAAACCAAGGATCAGAAAAAGGCCAAATCCGAAGAGAAATGCCCCCGGGATCCCGCCGCCGACAGAAAGGTTGACCGTCCCGGCAATACCGAGTGCGATCCCAGCTAAAAACGCATGAATCAACGTCCTGAAAATCATTTTCTCTCTCCCGATCTGGAAAATCTCACACGATCTGCCCCTGACCTTCAGCCAGCCTCAAAAACAGGCAAGCGGACTCAAAATCAGGCAGTCCGCCTTAAAATCAGCAGCACGCAAATCTGAAAAAATCTTCATCCCATTCTATCCCAGGTTCC
>CAZRGJ010000606.1:0-2192 GCA_964599445.1 uncultured Planctomycetaceae bacterium
CCGCCCACTGAATGTAGGCGTCATAGATCTCATCACTGCGCAGCGCACATTCCGCAGAAATAAACTGCGCGACATGCGAATCCAAGAAACTTTCTGCGAGTGCGGATGTGTAGCTGACATCCGAAAAGCGTCTTTGCGTCGGCAGCGGAACAGTGCGGAAAACTGGAAGTCCTGTCGGCTGATATGCCCCGGTTTTCCGGATCGCCGGAAGAACTTCCGAAGTAACCCACCGTTTGAACCGCTTCGCGTTCGGGAGCTTGCTTGAGAGGATGAGCGAGTAAAGACCGGATTCGTTGATCAGCCATCCGCCGCGCTGACCTAACTCAATCCCAACTGAACTCAATAGCGTTTTGCTATTGAGTTTGTCTTCCTCATCCACATGATCGATCAGGGCTTTTGACGGATTCGAATAACCCAGCTTTTCAGCCACTTCTCTTCCGACGAACCAGATACCGCTGTCCGGTCCTTCCATCGCCTGGAGCTTCCCGAACTCGGAACTGTCAAAAATCTGCATGGCTTTCATGCTTCACCTCCATTTACTTTAACCAGAATTCGTGTCTTCACATGGTCCAAAAGCCGTTCCGCGTTTCGGAGGCTCATTTCGCCAAAAACAAATGCGTCAAACTTCGCGAGCGGTTCGATCGTTTCCGAATCAAGATTTTTCAGTCGGCAAACCGCGGCGAGTGCCCCCATGATCATTCCGTGCGTAAAGAAACGCGCTTCAATGTCACGATGGCGCAGGCAGTCTTTCAGGCCGGAAAAAAGGTCCGTCAACTGCTTTTCAAATTCATTCTTTTCCATGATTTAGCCCTTTCCGGCCGGACCATAGGCCCGGCCATAATCGTTTTTTAGAAATTTTGCGAAATTTACCCTTCGTACTTTACGAAGCCCCTGGCCTTCACAAGGAGCTGCCTGGCTTCGAATTCGCAAGGATATTTCGGCTCGCGATCAAGAAGGCCTAAGAACGCGGCAACTTCCGCATCTTCGAGGAATGCGTCAGTCCAAATAAGAGAATCTATGACGGCACGATAACGGAGGCTGGTAAAGGCTTTCTCCTCTGAAGTTTCCGCCTGCCAGTACTGAACAAGCAGATTTGCCAGGAAACTGATCATGTCATCAGAAACCATGAACGGGCGAAAGTCGCGGAAAATTTTAACCATTTCATCAAACGCTTCCTTTTCGTTTTTCGTACCGCCAATGACCTCGCCAATAAGTCGGCGGATCGCCCTGTGCCGTCCCTCATCCAGATGATCTCCGAGCTGGTTATCTCCTTCAAGCATTCCTGCCATGAACGCGGAATAGTATTTCACGCCATTCTGATCTTGCAGCTCAACAGCCTGCGCCAATTTTTTAATATCATGCATAAAAAACAATTCAAATTCGAGCATGATTCGCTCCTTTCTTTGGGGATTTTCCAGAACACCCCTTGACACCGCGCAAGAATGCGGTATAATCAGAAGCGTGTTCTGGTTTGATGTACTTGAGCACTGCCAGCTCTGAAATTTGGTCGTGGATGAGCTGGCTTTTTTTGTTTCATTTGCCAAAGACTTCTTTTTCAAGCCTTTCGATTCGTTGTCGGAGTTCTTCAATAGCGTCTGAATTTTCTTTCTCATCCGCTGTCGCGATCAGCTCGCGAATAAAGGCTCCAAGTGTCAATCCTTTCGCCTCCGCAAGTTCTTCAGCTCGCCGTTTAAGAGACGGTTCAATCTTAAACGTCATGTTTATTTTTTTTTCAGTCAAAGGTCTCACCTCCTTTCTATACACTGTATTATATTAAAATATTGTCATATGTCAATACCTTGACAATACTTTTTAAGAAATTTTGCATAAAATATTAAAAAATAGCTAAAATTTTACTATCTGTGCGTTAACCTAATTCATCCCAATGACACTCAATAACGTTTCGTTATTGAGTTTATCTTCCTCATCTACACGATCGATTGGGATTTTCCAGAACACCCCTTGACACCGCGCAAGAATACGGTATAATCAGAAGTGTGTTCTGAATTTTCATTTGGTTCACATCGGCGGAGCTGAGGTTTCCTAGGTCTAAGCTCCGTCTTTTTATTTTTTGAATACTTCGTTTTCTAACCGCTCAATACGTCGAATAATTTCGTTCAGTACAGCATCTCCAGTTTCCTCGAAGTATTATGACACAATCTGCGAGATTAAGGAATTAAAGCTCATCCCCT
>CAZRGJ010000607.1:0-2191 GCA_964599445.1 uncultured Planctomycetaceae bacterium
CGCCTTCCGGGAAAAACAGAGAACTTCTGCGCAGCAAATACGAAAAACGGAACTGGTCCCCTGCACGGATCGAACGCGCGCTGGCATCCAGTTTCGCAGCCTCGCGGAGTACTTCCGTACCACAAAACGATCGGCAGGCAGGATTTGCCCCCCAAGTCCGAAAGATCCTTTCGGAGTTTGCACCAAAACACCATCCGATCTCGATCCTGATCCATTTCTACAGCGGCTCGCTCGTTTCTGAAAAATTCACGATCAAAAAACGGCTCACTCTTTCCGCGTCGGAATTCACTTCCACCGACCGCGCCTCCCAACGGGATGTGCTCTACACGATCGTTCCTGATGGGAACTAAACCCGACGTTTTCTTTTTGCTTGCCCTGATTTTTCGCGGCTCGCCTGTCGTTTTTTATTGCGGTTTCAGCGCAAGAACGTGCGGCGAAAGATCCGGATCTCATGCGGATATTCTCCTCTTCAGGAAAGCCCGCGCAGTCTGTCATGTCATAAACGGCCGAGAGGGAGGAACATCCCGAAAGCAGGCTGCTTCTCCCTCCCAATGGTCTCTTCAGGAACGTTGGATCCTTTAGAGCGATCCAATAGAATTTAGAGGATCCATCCGTCGCGATATTCGACCGTGATGAGGTCGTTTGCCGCATCGCAGTTGGTCACGCGCATATTATCGGCGTCCCAGTTGAGTTTCTGACCAACACGGTAGGAAACCGTCCCGAGCAGGACCGTTTCGGTCAGACGGCCGGAGTAGCCAAATTTGCACGTACAGGCTTCCGGTTTGTTGTCGCGGATGGCCTGGATCCATTCTTTATGATGGCCGATGGAATCCGGGATCCACGGTTTCGGAGCCTGGAAACCGGCGTATTTGTCGGCCGGGTAAAGCTGGTGTGTACCGTAATCCGCGAAGAGGATCCCCTTCTCGCCGACGAAGAGCACGCCGGCACCGCGATACGCGATATTGTGCTCTTTCATGAATTCGACCGGGCCGCAGCCTCCGCCATCGTACCAGGTCAGCGTGCAGGCGGGGTACTTCTCGCCGCGGGCAGCAAAGGTGAACTTCACGGCCAGTTTCAGCGGGCAGCCTTCCGCGTTGACCGGCGAACCGCTGATCGGTTCGGCCGTGAGGCAGTCACGCAGTTCCAAAGCCCAGAACGGCAGGTCCATGTAATGGCACGCCATGTCGCCCATCGTTCCGTTTCCGAATGCCCACCATTTACGCCAGTTCGCCGGGAGATAGGATGGATGGTACGGACGATATTTCACCGGACCGAGCCAGGAATCCCAATCGAGCCAATCCGGAACGGCCGGAGTGTCAGTCGGATTTTTGAAGTCGGCCGGATGCCCCCAGCCTTTGCCGCACCAGACGTGAATGTCGGTCACTTTGCCGATTGCGCCGGACTGCACGAGTTCCACGACTCGGCGATAGTTTCCGCCGGCATGGATCTGCGTCCCCATCTGAGTGCAGACTTTCTTTTCTTCCGCGACTTCCTCCATGACGCGGCACTCGCGGACATCGTGAGCCAACGGTTTTTCCGTATAGCAGTGGAGGCCCATGCGCATTCCCATGACGCTCGGAGCGGCGTGCGTATGGTCCGGCGTGCAGACGCAGACGGCGTCGAGGTCCTTCACCGTCTCAAACATTTTGCGGTAGTCGGTAAACGTCTGCGCGTTCGGATTCACTTTCTTGCAGCGGTCCAGATTCCGGCGGTCCACATCGCAGATCGCGACGACGTTTTCGCCCTGGATCTCCGTGAACGTGGCCCATCCGCGGCCGCAGGGACCGACCATCGCCATGTTCAGTTTCGAGCTGGAGTTCGGATCCTGGCAGAATGCAGGAACGCTCACCAGTGAAGATGCACCCAGCACTGCGCCGGTACGCAGAAAATTACGTCGGTTGGTTTTCATGTTTTTTTCCTTTCATACTGTGGAAGGGAGGAGGGAAGGATCAACGCGGGAGTCCCGCATTGAAAAACGAAACTCCCATTACGCTGATTATAGAACAATCGGCCGAAAATAAAAAGGGGGACCCCCACAAAAGAGATACAGAAAAGCGTTTTTTCCTGCATTCTGCTTAAAAAAACACCAAATTACCGAAATCTCTTTCACTCATGAAGGCCGGTCAGCGATCGGTACACCACAGGCCGGGACAAATGACGCCTGACGGTCTGAATCCCGCCAGGCAATTTC
>CAZRGJ010000608.1:0-2188 GCA_964599445.1 uncultured Planctomycetaceae bacterium
GGACCACTTCTTCGGTTTCGTTCCGGTCACGCGGCCTCTGACGGAAGCGGAAGTCCGTGACGCGTACGAGCGCAACACCGGGAAGGTCATCGTGGAGCGATTTTCCGCACACGGACTCGACCCGGAGGCGATCCCCGGAGTTTTGGCGGCCGGACACGCTCCGTTTACCTGGGGAAGTTCCGCGTCGAAAGCAGTCCAGAACGCAGTCGCTCTGGAAGCGGTGGCGGAAATGGCACTCAAAACGTTCCAGATCGCGCAGTCGTTTCCTGCGCTGGAATCGTATGTTTTGGAAAAACACTATTCGAGAAAGCACGGTCCGAATGCCTACTATGGGCAGAAAGAGAACAGGGAGTAGAATCCATGAATGAAAATCGCTTTTCCATCGGTGTTGACTATGGGACGAACAGTGTTCGCGCCGTCATTGCCCGGCTTGCGGACGGGGAGATCGTGAGTGAGTCCGTCTTCCACTATCCTTCCGGAACGGACGGGATCCTGCTGGACCCGCGCGACCCGAATCTTGCCCGACAGAATCCCGCGGACTATCTTGAGGGGTTCCTCACGTCGGTCAGCGATGCCGTGCGGCAGGCGAAAGACCGGTTGGCCGACTTTTCTCCGGAAAATGTCGTCGGGATCGGAGTCGATACGACGGGAAGCACGCCGATCCCGGTCGATGCGGAGGGGACGCCGCTTGCGATGAAACCGGAATTTCAAGACGACCTTGCGGCACATGCCTGGCTCTGGAAAGACCACACTTCGGTTGCCGAGGCGCAGGAGATCACTGAGTGGGCGAAAGCGCGTCCGGAGGGATTTCTCGCGAAATGCGGCGGGACGTACTCCAGCGAATGGTACTGGGCCAAGATCCTCCCCTGTGTCCGTACGTCGCCAACCGTGGCGGAAGCGGCTGCGTCGTGGGTCGAATTGGCGGACTTCGTGCCGGCGTGGCTGACTGGGGATCTGGATCCCGAAACGATGCCGCGCGGGATCTGCGCTGCCGGGCACAAAGCGCTCTTCCATGAACAGTGGGGGGGGCTGCCGTCTGAAGAGGCTCTGCGGTCGCTCGACGAACGCCTCGTGCGTTTCCGCTACGCAACGAAGGCCGTACCAGTCGATCATGCCGCCGGAACGCTGACTGCTGAAATCGCGGAGAAAACGGGACTTTCAGCGGGGATCCCGGTCGCGGTCGGTGCGTTTGACTGCCATCTTGGAGCGATCGGGTCCGGAGTAAAACCTGGAACGCTCGTGAAGACCATCGGCACGAGTACGTGCGACATCATGGTCTCGCCGCTTTCCCAGTCCATCGCGGACATTCCCGGTCTCTGCGGGATCGTTCCGGAGTCCGTCCTTCCCGGAATGTACGGTCTGGAAGCCGGCCAGTCGGCCGTCGGGGACATTTTCAACTGGTTCGTCAAACACGTCGTTTCCGGAGACGATTCCGCACACGCGGCACTGACCGAAGAGGCGCAGAAACTCAAGCCTGGTGCGTCGGGACTTCTCGCGCTTGACTGGAACAATGGGAATCGGACCGTTCTGGTCGACCAGAACCTCACGGGCCTGATCCTTGGGCAGACGCTCCACACGACGGCGGCGGAGATCTACCGCGCTCTGATCGAAGCGACGGCGTTCGGTGCGCTGACCATCATTAACCGGTTCGTGGAGTACGGCATCGACGTGCAGGAAGTCATCTGCTGCGGCGGGATCGCGGAGAAAAACGCGCTCGTGATGCAGATCTGTGCGGATATTTTCGACCGGCCGGTCAAGATCAGCCGGTGCTCTCAGACTTGCGCGCTGGGTTCCGCGATCGCGGGAGCGGTGGTCGGCGGTGCGTTTGATGATTTTGCGTCGGCAGTGGACTGCATGACTGGCGTGAAGGAGAAGATCTACGTTCCGGACCCGGAATCGGCTGCCGTTTACCGTCGGCTTTACGCGCTTTATGTACAGCTTCATGACGCATTCGGAAAGACGGGCAAAAATCCGCCACTCGAAAACGTCATGAAAGACCTGATCGCGCTCCGGCAGGAATGCCGTTAAGGGATCAAAAGTTTTCGAAAAAGAACCATACCGGGAGCAGAAGAGAACCTCATCTTACACTGTGCCCGGTGTGCTCCTTTTTTGCAGGTCAGATATTCAGGAAATTTTTAAATAAAACCTCTGAAACTCCTTGACTTCTCGCGCGATTATGGTAAAATAT
>CAZRGJ010000609.1:0-2169 GCA_964599445.1 uncultured Planctomycetaceae bacterium
AACCCGAATGACCTGATCGTCGCCGTCGGCGGACGGACCGGGCGTGACGGCATCCACGGCGCGACGTTCAGCTCGGCGGAACTGACGCACGAAAGCGAATCCCTCTCCGGCGGTGCCGTTCAAATCGGAAATGCCATCACAGAAAAAATGGTCCTCGACGTCCTTCTCGAAGCCCGTGACCGCGGCCTTTACACGGCGGTGACGGACTGCGGCGCAGGCGGTTTCTCCAGCGCGGTCGGCGAAATGGGCGAAGAGATCGGCGCGGAAGTCTGGCTCGAAAAGATCCCGCTCAAATATGAAGGTCTCTCGTACAAGGAAATGTGGATCTCCGAGGCGCAGGAACGCATGGTCTTCAGCGTCGCAGATGACAAATGGCCGGAAATGAAGGCACTGTGCGAGTCGGAAGGCGTCGAAGCGACCGTCATCGGCCGTTACGTTCCGACCGGACGTCTGGTCCTGAAATACGACGGAGTCCAGGTCGCCGACCTGACGATGGACTTCATGCACGGCGGCCGTCCGCCGGTCGTTCGCGAAGCCGTCTACGCTCCTCCGGCGACAGCACCGATGAATCTGCCGATCCGCACGGATTACACGGAAGACCTCACGAAGATCCTCGGCTCGTACAATGTGGCGTCGAAACACTGGGTCGTCCGCCAGTACGATCACGAAGTGCAGGGCGGTTCCGCAGTCAAACCGCTCGTCGGCGTGAATAATGACGGCCCGGGCGATGCGTCCGTCTTCCGTCCCCGTCTCCACACGATGCAGGGCGTCGTCATCTCCAACGGCATGAACCCGTGCTATGGCGAATGCGATACGTACTGGATGGCCGCCAGTGCGATCGATGAAGCACTCCGCAACGCTGTCGCCGTCGGTGTCGATCCGGAAAAGATCGCCATCCTCGACAACTTCTGCTGGGGCAACACGGACCGTCCGGAAACGCTCGGTTCCCTCGTCCGCTCGGCCATCGCCTGCCGCGATATGTCTATCGCGCTCGGAACGCCGTTCGTCAGCGGTAAAGACAGTCTCAACAACGAATTCCGCCCCGCCGGTCAGGAACCGATCAGCATCCCGCCGTCTCTGCTCATCAGCGCGATGGGACAGGTCAACGACGTGCGCAAATGCGTGACGATGGACCTGAAATCTGTTGGTTCCGCCCTCTACGCCGTCGGAACGACGAAAGAAGAAATGGGCGGCTCGCACTTCGGTCTCGTGAACAAACTCTCCGGCGGTGAGTGCCCGAAAGTTGATTTTGACGTCACGAAAAAGACCCTCAAAGCGGTCTACGACGCGATCCAGGCCGGTACGGTCCGCTCCTGCCATGACCTTTCCGAAGGCGGTCTCGCGGTCGCCGCGGCTGAAATGGCGTTCGCTGGTGAACTTGGAGTGGAACTCAACCTCACGGCAGTTCCGTTTGACGGACAGAGATCCGACGCCGCGATCCTTTTCTCCGAATCCAACACGCGCTTCCTCGTCGAAGTCGCTCCGGAAAAGGAAACCGAATTCCTGGCCGCACTTGAGGGTGTCGCCGCCTCGAAGATCGGCTCGGTCAACGCCGGCACGAAACTCACGGTGAAAGGCATCGCCGGCGGAAACGTCATCGACGCCGAACTCGCCGACCTGAAAGCCGCGTGGCTCAAACCGCTGGATCTTTGATCGATTCCTTTTCAAACGGCTGTCGTTCGCTGGAAATACTCAAAAGATCCTTTCAGGGAACGTATTTTGAAAAAAAGCCGCAGTGCGGACGGCAGCATGAGTTTTCGATTTGCAAAACTCAGCAGAATTTCGAGATAAAAAAGAATTTACTTTAAGGAATAAACCATGAAACCGAATGTTTTGATTTTACGCGCACCGGGCACGAACTGTGATCTGGAAACGGCTTACGCTTTTGAAAAGGCAGGCGCAGCGACGGAACGGATCCACGTGAACCGTCTTCTCGAAGATCCGTCTCTCTTCGAGAAATTTCAGATCCTCTGCTTCCCCGGCGGATTCAGCTACGGCGATGACATTTCCTCCGGACGCATTCTTTCCAGCCAGCTGCTCCACAATCTGTCGGATCAGCTGCAGAAATTCCGTGATGCCGGCAAACTTGTGCTGGGTATCTGCAACGGATTCCAGATCCTCATCAAGACCGGTCTCCTCATTCCGGTGGACGGTGAGCCGCTCGCGACG
>CAZRGJ010000610.1:0-2167 GCA_964599445.1 uncultured Planctomycetaceae bacterium
CGATGGTCCTCCTCGCCCTCGGACTTGGCGGACTGTTCCTCGTGAGACGGAAACGCTAGAGAACGCAGGAGCTTTCATTTAAGCAGACGCGGGATTTTCTTCGGTGAAGACGGTTCCGCGTTTTTCTTTGCCTTCCCCTTGACTTTTTTGGAATTTCGTGTATGATGAATGGATGGAGAGACGGATAGTCGCGGAGGTGCAGTCTGTTTTTTTGTTTTTAGACGTACCGATGAGGAAAGTCCGGACACCGCAGGACACAGTGATGGATAACGTCCACCGGTCGAAAGGCCAGGGAAAGTGCAGCAGAAAAGATACCGCCGTTAGAGTCTGCGTTTTTTTTTATGGACCTGACGGTAAGGGTGAAATGGCGAGGTAAGAGCTCACCGCGAGGCAGGCGACTGCATCGGCAAGGTAAACCCCACTGGGTGCAATGCCAAACAGAGAAGAGTAAAGCGGGCCATTGCGTTCGTTTTCCCGTGTCGGTCCGGCACGGCGATTTTCGGGTAGGCAGCTTGAGGCGTTCAGCAATGACCGTCCTAGATAAATGACTATCGCTCGGGGCGACCCGTTCACATAATCCGGCTTACAGTCTCTCCATTTTTTTTCTTTTTTTCAGCCATGAACGATCCCGAACTGCTCCAACTTGCCCGTTTTTCGACCTGCTGTTCCGTTTTGGGACCGGGAAAGCGCGGCGTCGTGTGGGTTCAGGGATGCGCGAGGCACTGCCCGGGCTGTGTCGCGCCGGAAACGTGGGATCCGGACGGCGGGACGGCTTTTTCTATTGATCATCTGGCAGAAAAACTGACGCGGGATCCGGAAGTCGAGGGACTCACCTTCTCTGGCGGCGAGCCGCTTCTTCAGGCTGCTGGACTCAGCGCGCTTGCGGACGCCTGCCGAGCACTCCGTCCGAAATTCACGTTCATGGCCTTCACGGGCTTTACGCTTGAAGAGCTTCTCGCACGGGAAAAACGGGACGAACTCGCACTCCTTGCCCGGCTCGACATTCTGATCGATGGACCGTACCGCGAAACGGAACACGAAAATTTGCTCTGGCGCGGATCGCGAAATCAGCGTGTCTGGTTCCTCACTCCGCGATACGAACACGACTGGAAACCGCGGATCCACGAGACCGGCGTGCGTCTGGAACTGGAGGCCGACTCCGAAACGCTGCACATCATGGGGATCCCGCCGCGGGATTTTCGGGAAAAAATGGATGAGATCGTACAGAAACTGCATCTGACGCAGCAAGATCGCTGAGATCACCGTACTGAAAACATAAAAAAGTCCCGAAAGATGCTTCCGGGACTTTTGCTACGCCATATCAGTTAAGACGAGGAATCGCAACAAAAGCGGAATCTTCACTGTGTTGACCATTGTATGCATCAACTGCATTATTATAGTTGGTTACCAACGTTTCCAGATTCCAGTAAGATTTTGCCTCATTAACCAGTTTAAAACATCCAACATTTTCATCTGCCCCATCAGGCAACGGAATAAGTTCAGCATTCAGAACATCTGCAGAACTCGGAAAGGTCACGCCGTCAATATTGTTTCCACTGATAGCATCTGTCGCATCCTGAATTTTTTTGCAGATGGCTATATATGCCTCAACATTCTCGACATAAGGAGTTTCATAGTCGCGCGTCCAAGTCCGCGGAGTATTGTCTCCCATTCCGCCTTCATAATATTGCCATGTTAAATACCCACTCTCGATGCTCCCACTCTCGATGCGACCTATGTTTCCATAGTAGTTTCCGATTTCGGGATGATTGCCGCTTGCAATCAGGTTATAGAGTGCCACTTCCGTACTCGCATTGCCGGGGGTCTGACCATCCGGCCCAAGGGAACCTTCAATGACACCGGAGAAGGGCGCGGCACCAGAGGCGGAACCGACGGTAAGATCCTGTCCAAAAACTTTCGCGGAATGGAGAGTCACGACCAATGGAGTGAGGCCCGCGCCGATAATGAGCTGACGACGGGTACGATCCATACTCGGTTTCACAGTTTCTTTCATCTTATCCATTATCTAATGACTCCTTTGGATGGAACTGATTGATAAATCATCTTTCAATGGTTCTATTATACTCCGATTACGAAAATATGCTACTGTTTTCGACAAAAAAATGAAAAAAAGTTTAAATTTTCCACAAAAAAACGTCCGATTGGG
>CAZRGJ010000611.1:0-2159 GCA_964599445.1 uncultured Planctomycetaceae bacterium
AACGACGGAACTTCAGAGTCTCCGCAGTGAACTGGACCGTATGGACACGATGTACAATCGGATGGGGACCCAGCTCGATGAGTGGAAAGTCGAAGCACAGGCCGGTCCGCGCGTCGAAACGATCACCGAACCGGAAGCGCCTCGCCACAATAACCAGGCCATCAAGTACCAGACGATGGCGTTCCTCGGTCTCATGACGTTCGTCGGGACCATCATCGCCGTCAGCGGTTTCGATTTCCTCGGACGCCGCGTCAACTCTTCGGACGAACTCAGCTACGGTCTCGGGATCCACGTCATGGGTGACCTGCCGCTCATTTCCCGCGGAGTGCACCGCAATCGTGTGAATCAGAGCATTCAGGGGCTTTTGATGGAATCCATCGACAATATCCGAACCGCGCTCCTTCACCGTGCAGAAGCCGACAATATGAAGGCGGTCCTGCTGACCAGTTCGCTCGAAAAGGAAGGAAAAACGACCGTTTCCAGCCAGCTTGCCGCAAGTTTGGCCCGTACGGGACGCCGCGTCATCCTCGTGGACGTCGACCTTCGCCGTCCGTCGTCGCACCGCATGTTCGACCGTCCGCTGAACCCCGGTCTTGCCGAGTACCTCCGCAAAAAGGTCTCGCTCGACGAAGTCATCACGACCACCCGCGTCGAGAATCTCTGGATCATCCCGGCCGGTACCCCGCACCCGGATGCCATCATTGCGCTGGCCCAGGGAGACATGGAAGAGCCGATGCGTCTGCTCCGCGAGCAGTTCGACTTCATCATCGTTGACTCCGGACCGGTCCTCACCGACGCGGACGTGCTGGTGATGGGACGTCTGTGCGACGGCGTGATCCTCTCCGTCCTGCGTGACGTCAGCCGCATTCCGCTCGTCTACGAAGCCTGCGAGCGTATCCGCATGGTCGACATCCCGCTCATCGGAACGGTTCTTAACGGCGTGAGCTTCGGCAAGTACCGTCCGTACTATTCGAGCTACTCGATCGAAGTTTCGACGAAAAGAAAGGCGAAAGCCAAACGCCGTTAAACCTTTCGTCCAAAACTTTCCCCCATATGAAACGGGTCTGCACCTGGCCCGTTTCTTCAAAGACGCTCTGTCTTGTCGGCAGAGCGTCTTTTCCTTTGGGGGAATTTAGACATTTGGCGGCATTGAACATCTAAGGATCTCCTGCGTCTAAGAAACTTCGTTTTTTTAAGAAATTTTTTATTGTAGTTCGGCACGCCTCTTGAATTTTTCTGAATTTTGAAGTAAAATGAAAATGGAAGGTCTCGATCCGCACGCAAATTCAATTTCAGGAGAGAATGCCAATGAAGAAACGAATCATTTTAATTTTTTTCTGTGTTCTTTGGGCCAGCATTTTCGGGAATCTAATTTCAGCACAGGAAAATGAGCTGAAAGAGACGGTGTGACCGAGCGGTGAGTGGACACTTCAGGAAGCATACGAAAAAACTCCCGTTGGCGGCACGCTCCGTATTCTGCGCGGCGAGCATTCGGTCTCCGGAACGTGCATCGTGCGCAAAGACATTAAGATCCTCGGAGAAGATGAGCAGGACTGCGCGAAAAATGTGCTTCTCGGCGGTACGGAAAACGTTTTGCGTCTCGAAAGCGGTTTCGCGGAAGTCAAAAATCTGACGCTTAAAAATACGGGGGACTCCGAGTCGCCTCGTGCTCCGGAAAAGAGTGCCGTTCAGGTCTGCTCGCCGTCATCGGTTTTTGAGAACTGCCATTTCATCTCTGCGTCCGGAGTTGGTTTCTCCGTCGTTCAGAAGGATGCGGATCCAATCGTGACCCGCTGCACGGCAAAAGGCTGCGGGAAAGGCGGTTTTCTCATCGCGGGAGGCGCAAAAGGGAAATTCACGGAGTGCGAATCAAACGGGAACGCTGCGTTCGGTATGTCGGTCCGAGAACCGGGAACAGAACCGACGGTCGAAAAATGCCGATTCATCGGAACGGCTAAAGGGAGCGGGATCCTGGTACTTGACGGCGCGCGCGGTACTTTTACGGGCTGTGAAGCAAGCGGAAACGCAAGGACCGGGATCTCTGTTCATAGAGCGGGGCCGACCGTGAACAAGAGCCAATTTACGCAAAATCAGGCGGCTGGGATCGAAACTGCGGATGGCGCGTTCGGTATTTTTCGGGAGTGCGAATCGAGCCGGAA